>JABIFG010000321.1 GCA_018650795.1 Fidelibacterota bacterium | reverse complement strand
GGTACCAATGTTGATGATTCCGAGTGGCTCGTATATGAGCAGGATTTCTGGTATGGCATGGGTTACCACAATGAAGACTATCCTCTTCCTGGTGACAACTGCGAATTGGCCCTCGTTTATGGCGATGTTAATGACCCCGCCATGGTAGGAACAATTGATTCATATGGCGAAGCCTGGTATACTTTCTACAATGATGGCACTTATGATAACGTCTTTGCATCACTATGTGGATCAACCTTCGACACAAAGATTGAAGTCTGGGCCGATTGTGATTCGGCTACCTATATTGCTAATAATGATGATTTCTGTAGTACACAATCAGAAGTTGATCTTGGTGAATTACCTGCCGGTGATTATCTGGTTAAGGTCTTCGGTTATAGCTCAAGCTATGGCGAGTATACATTGAACGTCACAGGTACCAATGGTGTACCTGATTTTGTCGTAACATCCATGGATTACTATGGCCAGGATACACTTGATGTTGTGGTTACCAATATTGGTGATGGCGATTCTCCTGGTTACGCTGGGACTGATTGGCATGGTTTATATGCTAACGGTGACTTCCTCGGGTTTGTCGCTGAGGATAGCCTGGCCCTGCTTGCTGGAGAGAGCTATACTTATCAACTGACTGGTATCAACTATGACCTCCTCGGTGTTGGAACACATCAAATCAATTTCGTAGCCGATGAAGACGATGATGTGATAGAAATTGATGAAACGAATAATGTTGATAGCCTTCTGATTGAGATTGTCTATCCACCGCTGGCCCCACGGCATGTAATGGCCATGGCCGGTGAAGCACATGTTGCCCTTACCTGGACAACTGCTGTTATCCCCCCACCAGATCCAGAAGCTTTATGGGCTGGAGTCGGTGGAGTAAGAGAGAATAGGAGCAAACCAGCTGTAACATTTGCTGCAGAAATTCTTGCTAAACGCGATGCTGCTCGTGGATCTGGTTTTCGAGATGCTGGAGATACCTGTGCTGAAGCAGTAGAACTAACTGTAGCTGATGGCTCAGTAGTGTCTGCTCCATATGCACCATACTGGTATTCATATACACCAGCTGCTGATGGTTTTCTGACAGCTTCTTCAGATGGTCTGACCACTGAAGATACCAAGGTGTATGCTTATGATGCATGTGATGCAGCATTCATTGATTATGACGATGATGGTGGTGATGGACTCCAATCCATCCTCACCATTCCTGTAACTGGTGGTACTACCTATTACTTTGAATGGGTGGACACCTGGAGCGCTGCCGCTTTCGATTGGTCACTAACCTATATCGACTATCTACCTATGGCAGATCTTGAGGTTACAGAGATGTACCTGGAAGGCGATGCTGTCTTTGCAGTAATCACTAACATTGGTGAACTTGATGCAGCCGGTGTCTCTTGTCACTGGTGGGTCAATGGTGTTGATGTTGATTATGAATATACTAGTCTCCTCGTACCTGCAGCTGCCGATACACTTGGCCTGTACGGTTTTTCATGGGCCAATCTTGGCTCAGGGACTTTCAATGTCGCTATGGATGTTGATTTCTGGAATAGCGTAGCTGAGCTATCCGAAGAAAATAATCTGGATTCAATCGAGGTTATTATTGACGATCCAGATTACATGCCAACTTACAATGTCTATCGTGATGCTGCCTTATTGGCAGGTGGTCTTGCCGCAGTTAACAACTTCTTTGATGGTGAATATATCGATGATGCTGTGACTGCTGATGTTGAGTACACTTATTATATCACACAGATAATGGAAGACTTAAGCGAATCCATCCCATCAGTTTCCGTTTCGGCGACTCCTTGGGCTCCTGTCTTCTATCCATTCCCACATACAGAGGACTTTGAAGCTGTAACAGATAACCTTACTCCATTCGGATATGTAACCGAGGAAATCGGTGAACCCGACGGTGGAAACTGGGAAGTTGGAGATAGTGCTTATTTCCAGACCAACGCATATAATGGTTGGCATCCAGCAGGTAGCACTGGTCAATTTGCAGGAATTGATGATGATGGTGTTGCAATTAGTTCCAACGGGAATGAAATCCTGTGGACCCCGTGGGTAGATTTCGCTACCGCAGTCAATCCTCAGATTCTGTTCAGCTATACTGTCAGAGGCGGGAACGGCGGTGAATTCATCGTATTTGACGGTGAAGAAGCCATGGTTTATCCATTGGAAGATTCACCAGATGATTGGACAGGTACCCTGTTCAATCTGGGCGAATATGCTGGTTCTACCGTTCGTTTTGGATTCCATTATGATGATGGAGGGAACTGGTCTTATGGTATGGGTGTTGATAATATCACTATTGAAGAAGCACCATTACCAGGAACTATCGCAGGTACCGTAACTGATGCTGATGGTAACGCCGTCGGTTATGCCGATGTGCATGCCATGGGTATGTTTGCTGATGATGGTACCATGACCGATGCTGCGGGTGCTTATAGCATCACAGTACCTGCCGGTGATTATATGGTAGAGGTCATGCGTGTGAATTATCATCCTGCTATGGATATGGCAGTGGTGACTGAAGGTGGAGCAACCACTCTGGACTTTGTTCTGGATATGTACTTGCCAGCACCTGATCACCTCATGGCTTATCCAAGCTTTGAAGATACAACAATAGGTCTCATGTGGGCACCACCGCTCCCAATGGGTATGGTTGCTTATGATGATGGAACATACGAAAACTTCGGTGCTCCATTAATTCCAGCAACAGCAGATAACTACTTTGCTGCTCATTTCAAGGCTGCTATTACTCCAGGATATGCGATCAATGAGATTTCAATCCTGACCACAGCCGATGAT
>JABIFG010000320.1 GCA_018650795.1 Fidelibacterota bacterium | reverse complement strand
CCTATCGTGAGCTCATTCAGAAGTCAGATGATTTAATCAATGGTGCGCCTAGTTTTTTGGTTGTCGGATTTGGTTTCAATGATGAACATCTGACTCCAAAAATCAAAGAAAAGGTTAGCAATGGAACCCCGCTAGTATTGATCACTAAGGACGTGACTGAGAGCTGTATTTCTGAACTTCGGGATGCGCAAAAGTACATATTTCTCCAGCAAGATGAACCTGGCAATACGAAAGTTCAATCTAAAACAGGGGAAGACAATATGGTCAAGGAATCAATAATAGAGGGTGATTATTGGAAGCTGGATAAATTTATGGAGATCTTGTGAAATGGAAAGTGATGCATGGATTGGAAAAGTTCAGAGTGTTGATACAGGAAATATATCTGTAAGAGTTGATAAAGAAGAGCTGCTGAATAGTGTTCAGATTAACCAGATTGTACAGATTCGATCTACAAAAACTGGAGAGAAGATTGTTGGTTTGATTAGTAAAATTATGCGAAAAGCGATCTCTGAGAAAATTGATGAGAGTTCTGAGCCTGACCTTATTGTTGAGAACTTGATGCGTGTAAATCTTGTTGGAACGCTTATTGAAAAGAGTGGTATATACGAAAATATTTTTAAACGCACGCTTAATACAGTCCCAAGTATTGATGCAGACTGTTTCTTATTGCAAGGTGAGGAGCTTTCCAGCTTTATGAGCATTATTTCATCAGGCAGTAAAAATCCGCTAAAAATTGGTAAGTACACCATATCTGATGAATCTGATGCTAATCTCGATGGTAATAAGTTTTTTCAGCGACATGCGGTTATTGTTGGGGGAACTGGTTCCGGAAAATCATGGACAGTTGCGAATATCCTTGAAAAGGCCGCAAACCTTCAGTCTATCAATAGCTTGGTTTTTGACCTGCATGGTGAATACAAGCCACTTGAAGATCTTCCTAATACCACTCTTCTGAAAATAGCGGGGCCTTCTGATAACCCCAATGAGGAAAATATTGTCTTTCTCCCATATTGGCTTCTTTCCTATGATGAAATTGAGTCCATGTTGTTGGATCGAAGTGATAGTAATGCACCCAATCAGTCACGAACTCTCTTTGATCTAATTGTAGAGAACAAAAAAGAGACGCTGGAAGCAGATGATAAGCAGAACGTGTTAGACAATTTTACTGTTGAAAGCCCTATTCCTTATGATATCGAGAGTGTACTTACTGGGTTGGAGCATAAAGATAGGGAGATGGTTCCAGGTAAAAGAGATGAAAAACAAGGTCCTCTACATGGGAAGCTTACCCGTTTTATACAAAGGCTTAAAAGTAAGAAATCTGATAAACGCCTGAACTTTATTTTTAACTCAGGTGATAGCTTGCAGGAATATGACTGGCTGGTTTCATTGGTTAATAGTTTGTTAGATTTTGGGAATGGAAAGGGGGTGAAGATTATAGACTTCTCTGAAGTCCCATCCGATATTCTTCCGCTTATTACTGGGTTGATTGGTCGCCTAATATTCTCTATCCAGCAATGGATGGATGATGAATTACGGCACCCTGTGGCGTTGTTTTGTGATGAAGCCCACTTATACATTCCGGCTAATATAAAAGGCGGAATGGAGGAAAAAGGTTTGGCTAGCTTTGAACGAATTGCTAAGGAAGGCCGAAAGTATGGGCTCTCATTGGTAGTCATCAGTCAACGCCCCTCCGATGTGAACAAAACGATATTGAGTCAGTGCGGTAACTTCATTGCTATGAGGCTAACAAATCCTGATGATCAGAATGTGATTAAACGCCTTTTCCCAGATAACTTAGGTGATTTCTCAGAGATGCTTCCGATTCTTGATGTTGGAGAAGGCTTGATTGTTGGTGATGCGGCTCTTCTGCCAAGTCGAATAAGAATAGATGAGCCAAGCATTCGTCCAAATAGTGCAACTGTTGATTTTTGGGATGAATGGGGGAAAGAGAAGAAGGATAAAGGTATTGAGCAGGCCGTGGAGGCTTTGAGGAGACAGCAGAAGTAGCTCGATCGGATGAGTCACTTGCACAGGTCTGGATTGATGAGGCGAGGAGTTGTTGGAAGGCATCAGCGGGGCAGGCTGGAGACGAGACCCCGTGATAGCTAACTGGTGGGGCCGTTGGGTGTAACGTGAAGTGTGCGACCCTTTTTGATTACTGTAGTCGAGAAGATGATTACAAAATATAGAGATAATGAATAAAATATCCGGTTGGAAAATGGAGATATCGTAATGAATATTAATGCCAGCATAATCGATCAACGTGTTATTGGTATTGTTGAAGATCACCCGGAGTGGTTGCCGGAAGGCGGT
>JABIFG010000319.1 GCA_018650795.1 Fidelibacterota bacterium | reverse complement strand
TAGCGACCTGATGCTGGCAGAGTCTCAGTTGTTGGAGAATATACAGGCGGTACAGCGACAGCAGAACCTTCCACAGTCGACTGAACTGGTAAAGAGCAAGGTCTCCTCAATCAACCTTGATGTGGAGATGGAGACCGGTACAGGAAAGACCTACTGCTATATCAAAACCGCCTTTGAGATGAACAAGCGTTTTGATCATTTATTGAGTTGTTATGCATCAGTTATGCGGTAAGCAGGAAACTGAACGGGTGCAACCCGCCTTCCGCTAATGTAACCTATTGATTTATGTTTTTTACAGTCATTAAGCCAACAAAATAATCGGTATAACATACATTTTTTTGCTGCATCCAATTTTATGCTCAGAGAGCGGGTGGCGGGTTGCACCCAAACTGAGCAAGCGACCTCTATTGTAATAAAATGTAACAGAGTTTTGTATGCGAAATAGACTATTATGGATGCTTACGGTTATTATTCTTAACAGACTATGAAGAATATCTAGGAAATTATGAACGGCTCGAAACAGGACTTTGTATTAAACCAAGACAGCATTGGTCTGCCTGATCACCTGATTATTGACTCCGACTCAGGGGAACTCAATGAACAATTGATCAAAGCCTATGTAATGGTTCGCAATCGTAAACACAGAGGCTCAATTCTCAAGTATCATGAAAAAACTTACTTCAAGAAACATCCTAGTCATAATCACAGTCTGGAAAAAGAAAAGTCACTACTGAACCTGTATGCTGTTCCGAGTATTCGCTCTGAAATTTACGTGCGAGCTATTGGAATAGCACATAAAGAGTTAGCGAATGGTGAAATAAATCTGCCTCCTAAAACGTATGATTTGCCCAGTTTTGAGCTAGTCACATTTCAGAAGTACGTGCCTGAGGCTTTTACCAACCCTTCTACTTATAAGATTGAATTCACCATAGCCAATGGTTTTCATGAAATTGCTATTAGCAACAGTACTAGTAAAAATGTATCTATTTATTGGCGAAAAGGTATGCAGATTGCCTGTGCCGTAAAGAACAAGATTCTTAAGGATCTTAAGAGGTGGAAAAGGACAAATGCTGATGACCGGAAGCTAATTGCCTCTGCTCTGCTAGGCTCTTCACATTTAATAAACCCAGATCTGTTTAATCAAGCACTAAAAGAGGTCCCCGAGATTGCTAACTACTTTAGCTGTATGATATCCCTAGGCCAAAACAACCAAAAAGATGTAGATACATATGAAACAAATGTTGATATACATAAGATCTTATCAGGGATACAGCTCAATCTTGATACCCTAAAAAGTGATCACCATAATAATGGAGCTCAAAATTCATTCTTTGAGTATGTGGACCAGTTTAGAAAGTGGAATGACAAAAACTCACTGCATAGTCAATTTGTTGATCAATTCAATAAGTGGGTTTCTGATCTGATTGATGTATCTGTCATTGTAGGTATAGATATCATCTCAGCTGATAGTGATGAGCAAGAACTGAAAAGTCTTTTAAAACATTGGCATGACCACATAAAAAAGGCAATAGTTGCCTTGAAAGGTGATATCGACTTTATTGCGCTGTTTACAAAAATTGAAGAGAAAGCACATGAGTTAGCTCACGAGTGCATCTCGATCTCAGAGAGAATGGAGTCTCTTGAGCAAAAGAAAAAACAGGATAAAGAGGCAATCGATATACTATCAGGCCTTGCAAGACGCAAAGCCTTGAGAGCCAATATTCAGCTAGAGACTGATATTAATACGGTACATCAAGAACTACTACAGAAAGAAGATGAGATTTTTCAATCTCTGCTCCCTAAAGGTATGGTGATTGATGACCTGTTCCAGCCTGTAAAGTTAGAAGTTTTTGATATAGCTCCCGAGCATGTCTCCAATTTAATAGTACGAATCTCGGAGTACACAGCTTGGCGCAATGGAAATTCGTTTAAGAAGATAGAGGAAAGTGTAAAGGCAGAAGTCCCTACCTCAATAGATGATGAAGAGCAGATAGAAAGCAATTCAGGAGAAGAGATCAAAGATACAGCTGAAGTAGATCAAGAGCTGGAAAATGAAGAAGATCCTGAGTTTTCAACTGTCCCCCAAGCTGAAGAGATCCTTGAGACTGAAGCTGATGTTTTAGAGGTAGTAGAAGCAGAGACAGCTCACCAAGAAGAGGCTCCAACTCAATCTGCGGATGCTGGAAAACCTGTAACAATCATAGAGGATGTAGTCGAGAAGTTAGAAAGTAACGAAATCAAACTTAATATACCAGAAGGCCATAGCGAAGTAGGTAATGCCTGTCTTCTTTCGATGGCGCAAGAACTCTTCATCTCTGGAGATAAAATCAATACTGCGATCACCCAACTGGTAGAAGATGATCAGATACCGATGGCTGCACAGATCAGCTATGCGGTTACCAATCGAAAGATTGCCAATAAGGTGATCCCCTATGAGCTGCTCAAAGCAACCTATTATGGGATGCACACTTTCAATAATCGTAAAGTATTTGATAAAAGTACTCGACTACTCAATAATGTAGCTCCAACCGATATTGAAAAATTACTGGAATTACCCGTTTCAGGAACAACCCCCTATTTGATGTTTGTTTCATGTTTCCAGCCAGCACTCTTTGGAGGACAATCTATCCACCCTGCGATGCTGCTTAATAGCCTGCCAAAGAGTTATTTCAAATCAGGCACAATTGATCTGATAGATAATCTATGGGATATCGCCAAGAGAGGAGAACAAATTACTATTGATCTACTTTTAAGTGATGGTGAGAAATCTGCCAAAGCTCGATTTGATGCACAGCGCATAGAAGACTGGAAAGATATCATCCTCAACACCCAAAAAGGATATATACCTATCCGTCTCGCTCAGATTAGTAGCCTGCAAAATGAGGGGGGGCTGTTTAAGAAAGTTACCGACATCATGCTTACCAATGACTATAGACGTGATAACGAGATCCATAACTTTATTACCAGCTATAAGGAACCCACTGACTCTGCAGGCTTGCTGGATAAACTACTGAATGACGTTGACGTGTGGCATGGTGATGGGATTACTCGTATTGGCAGACAGACATTTCATAACAAACTAACAGACCTGCTTGATATCGCAAAAGATTGGTTAGAGTCTAAACCAGCCGCCTCAAGAAGAACACAGCTTGAAGATTTTTGTAGGCAGTTCAACACTCGGCTACAGCAGGTAACACTTGAGTTCAAAGCAATATCTGAAGATCCTAAATTGTCTTGGGATCAAAAAGCTGGAGCACATTTTGTCGCTGTTCGTCTTGAGTACCTCTATAAGGTAATTCGTGGAGATATTGCTGTATGGAAATATCCACGCGTAAAAGGGTGGTACTACCATCCTCGGCAGATAGCGAGCCTCTACGTCGAGCACCAAGATGATACAGCTCCTGAAGTCATTCAGTGGCTATTGGCCCATATCGGCTTCAATATCCGCTCAAGAATGCACTTGGAGATGGCGATAGATAAGGGATATGTACGCCTAAGTGAACTGTTACGTCGATATTTGAAGGATGACAAAAAAGATATCCCAGATATTGATACCGATGCAATCTTTACCCGTTATAAAAAAAATATCAATCAGCGATGCTCCGACATTGATATGCAGATGGATAATGCACTACTGACCACTGATCTCATGGATCCGGATGTGACAGAGATGTATCGGGCAAATATCAGTGAAATCCAAGAGGCATTAGAACGCCTTGAAATTCTGGATGAAACAAAGGAGCTTGAAGAGGGGTTAGATCTCATTGAAGCGGTACTTAAAGAGAAGACTGCTTCCACAAAAGAATCACTCATTAAACGACTAGATGAAGGTGTAGCGGAACTCAAGGTAAGCGTGCCTGATGAACCTTTACCTGTGGGGTGGATAGAAGATTTTCATGTCTGCCTAGAGAACAGTAATCTACCTGTTGCCAATGAGATGATTGATGAGCTGAATTACGCAGTCAAACGTCAACAGAGAATCAGTCGGGTAACAGTCAAGAATGTGCCTGTACTTGCAGGTTTTATTGCTCACCAGAAAAAGATCTATGATGGTGTTAAAGATGCAATCACACGTGGCCGAGGTATCGATCGACTGATCAAAGATGAGCCGGAAACATTTGGTCTCACTTTTAAAAAAGATACACCTACGCTAAAAGATGCAATCAAGTCGCTTGAACACTGGCGATCCAATAAGCCACAACAAAAAATGAGTAAGGAATTCTATAATCGCATTGTTTCCATTCTCTACTCAATTGGTATAAAGCTTGAGTTTGACCAGTATGAGCAGAAACGAGAAGTGTCTCTGAAATACAGGGCTACCCGAGGCATTTCATCAATGGAGATGATGGTCAAGCATTCTCACTCTTCCAGACCTTTCGAAATATTTGGTACTAACTACAAAATAGAAAAATCTATCCCTGTACTGATCACTTATAAAGAGTGGTCAAACGATAGCGTACATGATTATATGAAGTCTGAAGGAATTTATGGAGATGTAATGCTGATCTCTGCCGTTCCACTTCAGATGACGCAACGTAATGAGTTTGCTAAATATTTTAAAGCAGAAGAGAGAATGGTTCTACTGATCGACATAATCAGCCTCCTCTATCTTGCATCACAAGAGGAAGATCAGGCAGATAATACCACCCTTCGGAACTACCTCTGGTTAGCTGCACCATTTACCTACTTCAACCCTTACGCCATCGGCGATACGGCACAGCCTACATCAAGCAGTGAAATGGTCTATGGTCGTGAACGACAGATTGCTGATCTTCTGAAGATGAAAAGTGGACGTGCCATTGTCTACGGTGGTAGACAGCTTGGTAAATCTACCATTATGCAGCAGGTTGAGAAGAATTTTCACGATCCTGATCGAAACAAATATGCTTTTTACAAATCACTGGACGATGTACACCATGACCGCATGGAGGATAGCGAAGATTCCAAGGACTCACACGACAAGGCTACACTTGAGATCTGGAAGTTCATTCACTCACAGTTGGTGAAATATAAAACCATCAAAACCTCTAGTGCAGAGAACAATACAGATCGACTCTATGATGAATCAAGGGATGCGATTATCGCTCATCCTAAGAGCCAATTCATCGTCATCTTTGATGAGATTGACCCGATCTTGAATATCGATAGTAAATTTGGTTTTCTGATCATGCGACGACTGCGTGAGATGGTTGTGGATAGTCAGATCAATGGGCGCTTTAAAGTGATCATAGGTGGACTGCAGAATGTAAGACGATTCGAGAACCACAGCAACTATCCACTCACACAGCTTGGTGGGTCGATACAGGTCTCTATCATGCCAACACAAGAGGCGTTGCAATTAGTCGTTGAACCAATGCGAGCTGCGGGGTATATGTTTGAAAATGAGCAGATTGCCAACCTCGTTTTAGCAATCACCAACCGACATCCCGGACTCATTCAAATCTTCTGTTATCAGCTGATCAAACACCTTTCTCATAACTCCAGAGAGCCTGTAGGTCAAAGGATAGTGCATAACTTTGACATTCAGGCCACCTATAACGACTCCCATGTTCAAGGCCTGATTAAGAACCGCTTCAAGATGACACTCAATCTTGATCCACGTTATGCCGTGATCGTCTATTCAATCATCTATGAAGATATGGGAGCGAAACCTTTTACTGTCTCATCGGCAAAAGAGTGGGCATCCATTTGGGATAGTGATGCTTTTGAGCAGTTATCGGATCGACAGTTTGAGGCATTTCTCAATGAGCTGGAAGGGCTCGGAGTTTTAACCAAGTATCAAGATGCTCGTTATGCGCTTCGAAATACCAATATTCTTAAGTTACTGGTAGACCCACAAAAGAATGATGTAGTCAATGAGCTGAAGACTGCCCTGGATGAACTGGCGAATTATGACCCTCTGGATCGACATGCCTATAAATCCAAAGAAGATCGCCCTCCCTCTCCACTATCGTATCGTGATGAGAAATCAATATTAGGAATCATAGATTTTGGGCCTGCCGATATTCACAGCAATATCCCTGAGGAGACTTCCAGTGAAAAATTTACCAGCACCCTTATTGTGGGTTCGGATGCACAAGGACTTAATCAACTTAAGCTTGCCTTGCCCGCCCTCTGTGAAGAGGAAAAGCTGGATCATGAAATTAATATTTACAAGCTATATCAACACTCGACACATGAGTATGAATCTGCAGTACAATTTGAGCGCAAGTTAATCAATCCACTAATAGATAAGAGCAAGTCACAAGGCCCCCAGTTGGCACTGATAAGAGTAGATGGCAAAACAGGCATTGCAGATTTGCTGGCAATGATCGATGCTGCTAACAACCATTCACATACATCGGAATCTCCCCTTTACCCCATTCGTCTGGTTTTCATGCTAGATCCTGCAGCTTACTGGACTTGGCTTTATAATCCTCAACATACCAAGAACAGAGAATCACAACAGCCCTTTATTCATCTAGGCTACTGGCGCTCTACCGCGATACGCTATCTACTGGAGAAGATCCACCTGAATGATGTTTCTACGGACTCAGTAAATGAAGCTTATCATATTACTCATGGTTGGTATTACAAACTGAATGAGATCGCTGCGGCAAAGAAGGCCAAGTCCAATCTCACAAGCATCAATCAGTTTAGCGATTACGTTATTCCTATCGATACAGTCAATAAAAAAGAGTCAAAACAGTTTTTGAAGGATTGCGGGTTCTATGATTGTAAATGGGTTCAGCTCTTGTTATCACAAATGATCCATTTCAATGAGGATCAATATAGTAAAGAGGATATTTGTTTCTGTGCAGAAGAGGCCGACCTTGATAGTACTATTACTATGATAAAGTGGATGACACAGATGGGTTTGTTGGTACGTCTGCCTCGCGTTGAAAACACCCGAGAAGGCCCTTTCTACAAAATAGCTCCTTCAGTATTACATGCTGTAAAGAGATGCTATTTAGATGAGTCAGAATAGCCAATGGAAGAAACAGGCAGCTGGTTTGCTACCTGCAATACCCTGTCTTGAGTTTCTGCAAAGTACATCAATTGATAATGTACTGAGAAATGGACTGGCATCAGCCTTCTATCGTCTAAAATCAGGCGAGTCAGTTTGGTTAGCAACCGATATATTATCACCCACACAGCTTGAGGTGATCATTATGTACGCCCATAGCGCAAGGATGGAAGCCTTGCGTGGCCAACAACGAGCAAGCTGGCTCAACCACAACAATATGGCTGGAAGATCTGATCTGATTGTTTGGGGTAGACCATCAGCCCAACATTCGTTGTTAAAAGACAATAAACAAATTGGTGTGCAGTGGGTACGGATACAGTCAAAAACTGGTCAGCTATTAAAGCCTGTTTCCCATCAAGACCGTATTGCCAGAACATTACTGTGTAGCAACAACCATATGATCACCGATCTATGCGATTCGTTAAAAAAGAATGCTACCCCCTTCTTGCAAATTGTAGACCTCACCCCTTTTGGGCGTCAAGATGAGATCCGGGAGTTGTTAGACCATATTGAGAGCTACTTTAACAATACCCCTATTCTGCTTCTAACTACTGCAACTGACTGTGAGATTGAGACAGACTTTATACAGATCATAGCTGCTCGCAGTCATCACTATCAGCATTGGAGACAGCATTCTCAAGATGAGACCTTTATTGGTTCCCATAAACGAGAAAGCCAAGTTACATTAATTGAACTCCCCGATAGTCGGTTTGAACTACCGCTTATCGCGATTATTGAAAAACATAACGCCTTAAAAGAGGCTCTCAAGCACTACGAAGATGCGCGGAAAATATTATTGCAGCCCATCACAAAAACGATCAATTTACTTAGGCACCTTGCGATACCTCTCGACTATTACGAGCATCAGCTCACGCATCGGCGTAAGGGAGGGATTTACCCTATTATCCCAATCAAGGAGTGGATCGATAAGTCCTCGCGGGAACAGGCCCCTACAGGAGAATCCGAAGACATACGCCAGCAGTTGATATCTCAACTTAATGTTTTTTACCAACAACTCAGTGAGGGAAAGTGTGGGAGAATGCAAGCACTTAACTACTGGCTCGATAACCATGTAGATAGAAGAAAACGCTCTTTGATTGTTACCTCCTCCGAGCTAGATGCAAAGATACTGTCTGACACTCTACTCAACCAGTGGTCGGATTCAATGACAAAGGGAATCCTGTCTGTGGTTGGAATATCTAGTGTCCGAGAACTCCATAAGAAGCTGTTAAATCCCATTAACAATGCACTGATATTAACGCCTCTCTATCCAAGCAGCTATTGGGCGCTATCGATTGCAGACAAGACCTATTGGGTAGGATATACACAAGAACAACACTGGATGCAGTGGGCTTATATGCAGTGGCAGGCAGGAACTCAACCTTGTGAAGCAGGAAAGCATGAGTGGTGGCAACTACAAAACGTGAAGCCTTTCTCACTAGAACCCACCATAGGGACTCCCCCATCTGAGATCTGGTCACAATGTAGTGGCGAGTACCCTCAGCATATTGAAATTGATATTGATCTCAAAGATGACCCCTTGTGGTATCAGCAGCTATTGAAGCCCATTAAAGAGAGACCATTAGATGATGATGCGCCTCCACTCCATGGCGAGATATCCATCAAAACAGACCATGATCACATCCTTCGCCTTCAAGAACAGGAGCAGGTCTATATCCTTCAGGGAGATGAAGGAATGGAGGTAGTAAAGAAGAAAGCCGCCTGTGAAGTCTTAAAAGATGATCATCTGATATTGATCAATGAAGATGAGACCATGGGTGCGAACCTCTATGAGGTGTTATTTGAAACTGCAACTGAAGATAGTATTCAGTGGAAGTCCACCCAGCAGATGGCCGAGCAGTGGTACACCTACCTTTCAGAGGCAATTTATAAGCTCAAGGGGGTTGATGCACTCCATAAAACGCTGAAACAACAAAAAGTACACCAAAAATTAGAGACAGTAAAAAGATGGAGTAAAAACCTGGTTCTTAACCCTCAAGACAGGGCTAAAGTGGTACCCATTGTTGCACGTCTCTCGGGCATGAATATCTCTGAGCAAGACCTGGAAGTAACGATGAATGCTCAAAAGAAAATTCACGGCCTACACTCCACTATCGGCAAACAACTCAAGCAGATCATGCTATCTACCGTTGCGCCCAACACAGTGATCAAAGGAAAGTCTGCCTTAAAGCTCGATCATGAATTGTTGCGGGATTTGATCGATATCGAGACGGTTACCTATATCGCCCACCACCCTATACTTCAATCAGAGCCCAAGTCCAAAGATACTGTTCTGAGTCTGCTACAAGAAGCTGCATCCAAATTCAGCAACCGTTTTAAAGTTATGCCTACAGCAGAGCGCTCTGCAACGAAGAGTAAATTCAAGCAATTCTCTATATTGAAAAGGATGCTCGAATTCGTGGCTGGCCCACTCTTTGAGGCCTACGGTAGTGATAAAATGACAATAGATGAAATGGTCAAAAAAGGTCGGGCCATTAACATCGATTTTCGAGGTAACTCATCCGAGATCACCATGGGACAGCACAAGAGCCACTATTTCTGCCAATATAACGGATCGAAGATCGATATCGGCAAACATATTGGATACGGAGGATCACGCAATCCTGAACGCTGTATCCGAATCCACTACCATTGGGATAAAGAGATAGAGAAATTAATTCTTCACCATGTAGGTGACCACCTCCCCACACAATCAAGTTAACCCACTATGCCACTTACATTCCGACAAGAAAGCACTATTAACCGTAAGCTACTTGACCTCTATCAACTGAGGTTGGTCGATAAAGAGAAGCCCGTTATTGAATGGCCAGGAAAACGGTACTATCTCAATGAGCCTTCCCAATCTTCTTTTGTCGGTTCGATTGGTCATATGCGTAATCCTGATTTCGCCGGCCCTCAAGCTCCTAATTCGATGGGCATGGTTATTTTAGCCTCCCCAGGTAAAAAAGATCAGATTACACTCTCTGTCTCTGGCCGTTTTGATGTGACACACCGTGTCATACCAGAATATGATGAGATGAAGAAGAACCTGAAGATGGATGGTGATACGCCTAAAGTGACCCAGGCTATCTATGGCTCATTTAAGCGGTTCACCATCACCTTTGAAAAGGTAGAATTATCAATCTCTCTTCCGAAACAGCTCAATGAGTGGGTCACACCTATAGGCAGTAACTCACTCTCCCAATCATTAAGAGTTCTTGAGGAGCAGTGCATTCAAGACCCTGAAATCTTCAAAGAGTGTCATGCTACGAGTTCTGGCCCAAAAATTCAGATTGATTGGGATGATAAATTAATCAAAGGACAGAGTGAGTTAACTCAACTAATCAATCAAATCACCTTCTCCAACACCAAGGAGGTAATGCCTTATAGCGTACAACTAAGAGCAAGAGCACGGACAGTACCTGCTTCAATGAGTGAAGT
This sequence comes from Fidelibacterota bacterium, assembly GCA_018650795.1. GTDB lineage: Bacteria > Fidelibacterota > UBA8477 > UBA8477 > JABMPR01 > JABMPR01. The sequence goes on along the minus strand of JABIFG010000319.1, from coordinate 5,905 downwards.
TGATGGGGCGGTATTGGTTGAACTCTTCCTTGAGAATCTGACTACAAGGGATACAGCAAGAGACTTTGGTATTGTTCGAGGCGCTTTCCTGCTTGATGTCCAGTTCTCAACTGAGCTTGCAAAAGGTCAAGGCCATAAGCTCCCTCACAAGCTATCTCCAAAAGAGTATCGCCATCTGATCCACAGCAAAGTTCCAGGTTATGGGATTAGTACCAGCGTCAGTCGTGATAATCATGGAATTTACCATACCAACGCTATGCCGATCAGTGCGCTCCCCAGAACCGCCAATCCTGATGTGAAGTCATTAGGAATGGGATCAGAACCCTCTTTTGAGATTCTTTCTTACGATCCTTTGCCTGTTTTGAAAAGTCTGGTCGATGCGGTGAGGGACTATGCAGATGAGTGGATAGAAGATATCAGTAGGCTTCGGTCCGAAGGTAAGACCCATGAAGCAGAGGCTGCAGAGCAGGATCATGAACTGTTGCTACAAGAGGCGATTAACATTAATGACGGGGTGAATTTACTCGATCAGGAGCCTGAGCTTCTCTTATCCTTTATGTGGATGAATGAGGTGATGGCTCAATCCTTTAAGCAACAAGACAAGAATATCCATACATGGAGACTGTTCCAGCTAGGGTTTATTCTTACTCAAATTAGAGCAATCTATGAGCGTAGTTGTGATGAGCCCCAACTAACAGACCATATCGATACAGCTGAAGTTCTATGGTTTGCTACTGGTGGGGGAAAGACTGAAGCCTACTTTGGTATTGTCATCATGAGCATGCTCTACGAACGGATAGGGGGCAGGCTCTATGGTGTAACCGCATGGATGAAGTTTCCGCTGCGTATGCTCTCAGTACAACAGTTCCAGCGTCTTGCCTATGTGATTGCATATGCCAACCGTATTCGTGAGCGCGAAGAGCTTAAAGGCTTTCCCTTCACTATAGGCTATTTCACCGGAGAAGGAACCCCGAGCTTTATCACCAATAGTCTCGAATTTTACGACAAATTCTATCTACCGAAGCTCTCACATAAGCAGCTACAGCAGTGGAAGTTTGTATCGGATTGCCCTTACTGTGATGCTGTAGAGAGTGTTTCAGTTGAGAGAGATCTAAAACATGGTCGTATCTACCATTACTGCAACAATCCCGAATGTTGGTCCAATACAGAGGCTTCTGAGGGTGAGCATGGTGAGGGGCTAAGGGGGGAGTTAGGTATCTTTGTCTCTGATGAGGAGGTCTATCGCTATCAGCCTACCGTACTTGTCGGTACCATCGATAAACTTGCTGTCATTGCTCACAATAAGAACTTCCGTGTGCTATTCGGTAATGCCACCCACTACTGCCCCGATCATGGCTTTATTCTAGAAGGGAAGTGTAGCCACAAAATCATGGTACAGCAGAGTGATGGCAGTTATAGAAGTGAAGCCTGTCCCAACAACTCACGCACCTCATCCAAGAAGACTATTCCACTTAAAAGCACCGACCAATCTGGCATCCAATTTATCCTTCAGGATGAGCTTCACCTGTTAAGTGAAAACACAGGTAACTTTGCTGCCCACTATGAAACTCTGATGTCCCTGCTGCAGGTTGCCAATGGAGGCCGTCCTCCCAAGATACTATCCGCAACTGCAACCATTAAAGGCTATAGCGACCATATTCACCATCTCTACTTGCGTAAGGCACGACGTTTTCCCGTACCAGGTATAAAGCATGGTGAATCATTCTACTCTCGACTTGCCTATGATGAGGAAGGCGAACTGATTCAACGCTGGTATGCCGGCATCCTGCCTCTAGGTGCTGGAGCAATTGTGGAACGCACCTCTTCAATAGCCAGCATGCGTTTCCTTACCTTGGTCGATGATATTGTTTCAGGGTTAGAGTCCGATCCAGAACACTTCACACCTCAACTTGGGATGTCCTCATCAGAGGCAAAAGAGATAAAGGACTATATCAGCACCTATCTCAATACCTGTCTGATTTATAACAATAATATCAAGGGTAATACAGAGCTACAACGTAGCTTTGAGAATTATCAAGTTCCAACCTATCCAGAGCGTCGCTGGATTAAGCTTGATGGCACTACCCCTCTCGATGAAATCCAAAAGGCTATTACGTTAGTGGAGACAAAGCCTTACGAAGATCCAACGCGGCAGTTAATCGCTACCAGCGTTGTTTCTCATGGGGTCGATATGTCTCGGCTCAATTTCATGATTATTGCTGGATGGCCTAAATCCATTGCCGAGTATATGCAGTCATCGGCACGATCAGGGCGTGTAAAGCCAGGTATCGTACTTTCGGTTTATAGTTACAAGTCTCTTTATGAGACTAATGTGTTTCTCAATTTTGAAGACTATCACCGCTTTCTTGATCGGCTGGTGGAGTCGGTCCCTATCAACCGCTTGGCTCCAAACGTCATTGATCGTACGATTCCTGGCGTTTTTTCAGCCTGTATTCTCAATTGGCTGGCTAAACAGCCTTTTGCCAAAGATCTAAACAATGCAGGAAAAATCAAAGAGGTGTTAGCCGATAGTTCAAATCGAGCTTATGCCTCTCTACAAAAACATATGCTGCAAGCATTGTCGGTACCAGATCATCTCAATGGTGCCTTTGACCCAAGGATGGTAAATGATTTTGACTCTTCTCTGAAGAGACTCAGTTCCAAGCTTCTTAATATCTTTGCTGATCTACCGAGTAATTATGCAAAAGACCGTATGAACGAAGCCATTGAACGAATACATGGAAAAGGGCCAATGCGTAACTTCCGTGACATAGAAACCCTGATCGATATCCTGCCTAATGGAGACACTTCTGACTTAATGGATGCGCTAGGAGGAAATCAATAATGGATCAAGTCAGTAAGAGCAAGGTGTTCTTTGACGGATTACTACCTGGTGGCGTTCATCGTATGCGTAACAACACCTATATCAAAATCATGGGTGCGCTCGATAATAGCGCAGAATCCAAACTTGTAGATCGTGTTCAACTCCTTGCAGTTGTCAAAAAAGTGGTCAAAGAGTGGGACGAGATGCCGAATGCTAAGGTTGATATCCAGCTGCGTACCGCTTTAGAGGATCCAGCTTCAAATCTGGAGGTGGTCTGCCCTGGAAGTCTTTACGCTAACCCCTTTCCAATTATGCTTCGCTGTAACAAATGTGGTGTTCTGAACTACCACCAACCGTACAAAAGTGAAAAGGAGATGGCAGAGAGCGCTAAAAAGCGCATCAATAACGTCAACGTTATTCCCTGTTTCCGATCTGACTGTAATGGAGTAATGAAGCAAAACGCCTACGTAGCCATTCATCGATGCGGCAATATGACACCCATCGATATCCCTTTTAAGATTCGTAGCATTAAAAATCTTGGTTTCAGTAGCCAATCTGGTTCATTCCTAAATAGCTTTTTTTATGATGTCGATAGCAAAAAACAACTTGCACATGCGTTACAGCAGAAGTGTGAATCCTGTAAAAATGAATTTGATATTTCATCCAAACAGGGAAGACCGGCAAGCGGGTCTGACATCCTCTATCCACATTTTATTCAGTACCTCTCACTAAAAGAAGAGACGGCAAAGCTTGTCTCCAAGACCAGTGCACTTGTTGAAACTCAAGAGGACCTGGCCAACGCTATTACCAGCACATTAATTGGACTAAGTGATGCTGAGGCACTGGCGCAACTTATGGAAGACATTCTCAACGGAGAGAGTGGTGATTCTGAGAGTTTGATAGAACAACTAGCCGCAAAAAAGATCGAACGTGATGGCTACCAGGATCATAAAAATTCTATGCCTGAAGCAATGTTCAATAGCATTATGGACAACGCCAATCAGTTGATTGACGACCTGGAAAAGAAGCTCGGTCGATCTTCAGGGCGATACCGAGAAGTGAGAGATTACTTTCCAGAAAGCACCGTAATCAACCAACTGGGTTCCACACGCAGGGCAATTGAAGCAGCCTTACTCCCTTACGATTACAAGCTTGAACGTGACACGCTTGCTAAACAGGTTGAGAGGGAGGTTGATCCAATTCGCAAAGATGCCCTCATCCAAGATGTCGCTATTCTAAATAACCGTTATGGGATACGTGAGATTGCCCATTACAGAGCCATCAATGTAGTGCTGGCATGTTATGGCTACACCCGAGAGCTACGGCAGCCTGTTGAAGAAGGAGAAGGGGTCGGACATCCACCCACTACGTTAAATGGATTTGAAGATCAGGTACAGAGTTCGTTGGCAGGTAAACGGATTGTCTATGCTCTCCCCGCTCAAACCGAGGCGATACAGGTTCATCTGGACCCTTGCCGTATTTTGATATGGTGCATTGAGCAAGCAGGATGGGCAGATCCAGGGAATATCACCACAAGAAACCGACAAAAGGCTCATGCCTACCTCCTCGCTAATAGCCTTGCACTACAGCTTGAACCAAGCGAGGTCATCCTCCAAACAAAAGATTTACCGTTACACGATTCTGCACCATTCCATCTAATGCACACAATTAGTCACTGTCTAATCTCAACCATCAAGCGTCACACAGGATATGATGAGAAGCGAGTCATGGAATACCTGATCCCAATGGATCTCTCTATCATCCTCTACGTTGCCTCAGTACAGAACTATACTGCAGGTGGGCTACTAGGAATGTTTAACCACCATCTTAAAGATTGGTTTGATGAGGCAAGTAACTATGCTTTCAACTGTATCTTTGATCCGCTCTGCTCTGACCGAGGGGCAAGCTGTAGTGGCTGTATACAAACAGTAATGGGTTGTGAAACCTTCAACCATGGACTCTCTCGTAGCTACCTGCACGGTGGAAGAGTCGATGAAGAGGATAATATGATTATCAAACAGGGGTTCTGGGGATCATAGTGGAACGTACTCTATTTCAGCTGATTAACTACCTTGCACAGCTGTCACCCAAACAGGGGGGGCGAATTGCACAAGAGTTAGTAGCCCTTCTCAATCAAGCTTTGACAGAACAGCGATCTGAACTTCAGCTTCGTAACCATTGGGAGCCTGAACTTAGCCGTATAGCAAAACAGTTATCGGTACAGCCAATGACTCTCGCCATTCCATGGCAAGCCTACTACGCGGCACACTCCCCTTCTGTAGATCGCCAACAACAGATCGAGCAACTGACTCACAAAGATAGTATTGAGGCTATCTTGGCAACTGTGCCTCTGGAATATCATAACCAATTTACCTTCCCTCAAGTAGTCACCGCATCAAACGAAGAGAGCGTTTTGCAGTATCTCGGGGCTCTAATTCAAAGAGCAGATGATGAACTTTGGCTCATTGCACCATACTGGAGCGAATGTGGTGTAGAACAGATTAAGCGATGTTGCGGAAAGGGTGAACTGTCTGCAAAGAAGGTTTCGATGTTGACCCCTGCAAATATGGAAGCTGAGCATCGCAATGGTGTTGAAGCATTCAAGTCATGGGTTTTTGATAACGGTTCAAAGGTAGAGCACTGGCAACCAACTTCTGTAAGTAACGGATACCCACCGCTAGTTCATGCAAAGATTATCCTTGCCGATCAATCACACGGTTATGTCGGAAGTGCCAACATCTCAGAGAATGGTTTCTCCCACTCGATTGAGTTTGGTCTTGGCATTAGGGGGCCGGTAGTCAGACATATTTTGATGTGGATTGACTCATTGAAACCATACCTAGAGAAAAACTAAATGCTACTGGACGTTTTGAGAAGAGGATTACTTAATGGTATTAAGGGGTTTTTTCTGTTTTTTTCCAGAATATGTCACAATTCTGAATGATTACAAAATATAGAGATAATGAATAAAATATCCGGTTGGAAAATGGAGATATCGTAATGAATATTAATGCCAGCATAATCGATCAACGTGTTATTGGTATTGTTGAAGATCACCCGGAGTGGTTGCCGGAAGGCGGT
>JABIFG010000318.1 GCA_018650795.1 Fidelibacterota bacterium | reverse complement strand
TTTTTCCTTTTCTTTGTAGTATCTATTGCTGACACTGATCTCCCATAGCCCTGTAGGGACTAGGATAATCAGCATGACTATTGCGAATCCGGTCACGAACAGGATCCCATTGCCAGCATTGCCTCTATCGATCCTTCCACTCGGTCCATCGGCAAGTCGTGAATCATCTCTTTCTCTTCTACCTTGTAGAAGCGCGTCATAAAAGTGCCGTCTTCCATGGCGGTCACCTTGACCCGGTTGATCCCGTTTTCTGTCTCCGGGATATCGAATCGTGCTGACCGATGACTGACAACCCGGACGTTTTCACCATGCAGCTTCTTTATGAAGTTTGCTCCCAGAGCCTCGTTCACTCTTGCTACTGGCGGTATTCCTATATTGTCCACTGCTGCTCTCCTTTTATCAGTTAAGTTATGCAACTGTTTAATTACTATACTTCGTTAATTTGTTAAGTCAACTATTTTACGGGTATTCTTCACTAATTAGTGTTGATTGTGTGGATTGTCCTGATATACTGGATGCATGGATCACAAGGAATTTATACGGCAACTAGGCAAGGCGGGACTCACACAAGTTGAGTTCGCCAATCTGCTCTGTATGCACCCCGCAACTTTGTCCAGTTATAGAAAAAAAGAGAGAGTGCCTGATCACGCAGCTGTTATTGCCTCACTCGTTGGCGAGATGGCTGATCATGGGTTAGAATTCAGGCATGTGTTTGAAAGGATTGGTATACAACGAAACAAACCGAGAGGAATGGGTTTTGATAGTCAATCCGAAAGGGGGTAAGTATGAATGTGCCACAGTTATTGAAGTTAGAGGCCCAGACTACTGAGTCTGAGCAACGAATCATGGACCGCGCAATCGAGCGTGAGCATGAGGTTCTTTCACGTATGGCAAAAATTCGCCCTTATGCAATGGTTCGTGATGATCTAGCAGTTGAGTACAATGCTCTCGCTAAGGAGCGCGGTCTTCTGACTCAGGTTATTGAGCATGCCAAATTCAATATTAATGAACTACCGAAAATGGTGGCTTGATTAGGTCGTGATCTCATTATGGGTGAATGAGTCAATTCGCCCAGCTTGAGCAACAGCTATCCCACCTCGCCGGTTCCTCTCCCTCACTCGTTAAGTCTCTTGACGAGAGTGCGGGGGAGATTGATATCCTTCTGTATCGTCATTCTCATGAGCCTACTCAGGCCCAGATAGAGGCTGGCAATTATAAAAAACGTAAGCTCTCGTTTCATGGTCTCACGGTCTCAATTGAGAATGAGGCTGGTTCTGTGCGCCGTGGAGTTGATCCCGGTGGCAAGGTGTGGGAGACAAGGATGTACTTCCCATACGGGTACATTTTGGGGTCTGAGGGCGTTGACGGTGATCATGTAGATATCTATCTCGGCCCCGATGAGGATGCTCAGACGGTCTTTGTGGTCCACCAGCGGCAGTACGGTAACTGGTCTGAGTACGACGAGGATAAGTGTATGCTCGGGTTCTCCTCCAAGGAGGATGCTGTTCGTGCGTTCCTGCTGCACTACAACGACCTACGCTTTCTGGGTGATGTGACCCCGATGCCGCTTGATGAGTTCAAGGCAAAGGTCAGGGCCACTGCTGACAAGCCTCAGATGATCAAGTCAGAGCCGGTAGAGGGTGACGCGATCAAATTCAACAGTGACCACCTGTTTGATGGGGGGCCAGCCTCTGGTCATGTGGTTGATACGAAGATCACTGTTGATGGTATGTATTTTACGGTGAAGTTTTCCGACCGTCAGAAAATGTTTAGTTGGGAGGACGTTCGTGATTATGCGGACAAGAGAGGAAAGCTGTGGTTAATCAAGGGCGGCTCCAGTGAACCCGACTACGGTCAGGAGATGCTCAAGGCAGAGCAGTCTGGTATCCCTACGGGTGCTCGCTGGATAACTGTTCATCCAAATGGAGAGGGAAAGGGGCAGGCGATTCTAGTGCTCCCTCAGTCCGATGGTTCCATGAAGGTTATTGGCGGTGCTGGTGGTTCTCTAAACCATCTCACATTGACCGGTGTCGGCAAGGGTGGGGACTACAAACAAAAACTCAAGCAGAAGGCCAAGGATCGCCGCGATAAAAAGAAGGCTCAGATCAAGGCCGATAAAGCAGCGGGGGTCCACGAGTCCAAGGTTGGCGCAAAATCCAAAATATCCGAGAATTTGCGCAAGCATCGTGAGGATTTTGTTCGCACCGTTGCTGAGAGTGCGGGGTGGGATCCAAAGGATCTTGAATTTGATGAGGATAAGCACGCCGATCTTTCAGATTCTGCTCGCGCCAAGGCACGCAAAGACCATTCTGCCGGATTAATGAAGCGTGCTCGCGCCGAGGTGGACTTGAATCGCAAGTCTCTCGTGCTCGATCACTCTAAGCAGGCCATTGCTGGCCTCAATCAGTTGCCGTTGGAGTCAGATAATCACGAGACGCTCTCCGTTGATGATCTGAATCCTGTTCCCGAGAAGGCACCGTCTCTTGGGTTCGATCCTCAATATGCGGAGCGTGCCGAGAAAAAAGGACTCACTTCTACTTCGAAGCAGGAGATAAAAGAGTCATTTTCCGGCGGTAAGCCACCCACCCCAAGTCAGTCGATGGCAGCGGATGCCTCTGTGGAGCTACAGAAGTTCCAAGAGATTAATCCTGACACCATGCCTCCTGACCCCAAGGTGCTGGAGGATGCCCACAAAGCTGTCGATATGTTGCGAGCTGCCAAAAAGCTCAAGCTCGCAGAGGATGCGGCACGTAAATCAAAAAAGGAGATCGATAATGCGAGCGTGGTGGAACAGAAATCATACGTGCTCAACGTCTCAGAAGATGAAATTGACGAGTCCGTTAAGAAGTCTATTGAAGATGATGCTCGCACCCTTTCTGTGGTTGGTTTCATTAATCGTGTGGACCATAAATCCGGAGAGACGGGGTTGGGTGTGCACGTCAGTGCTGGTGGATTTAACTCTCTTAATAGTTTTGCTACTGCTGTTGCAGGAGGGTCTCTTATTGATCGTTCGGTGGTCGACGTTCTGGGGCTGAATGGTGCAGCTCAAGTGCTCGCCCGTCAGATTCACCAATCCCACGAGGGGGGTGATCTTGACCGAGTGCGTCATGCGCTTGAACGCTTTCATGCTGATACACAGGTTGAGAAACAGGATACCGCTGTTAAAAATTACAACAGCCTGATTTCGGCGGCTTCGGAGATCAAGCTTCCAGATGGCAAAACGGGGACCGACCTTGCTCATGCTCAGGCTTTAAATCAGCAGCGTAGAAAAATACTGCAGGAGGCGAAGCGCCTCATGGGGATTACTTCCGGAGAGCTTGAAGCGAACGCAGCTCTTGCAATGGCCTTAAAATCTTCTAAAGCCAGCCACACCGAAGTCTCATTGGGTGCAGCAGGTATGGGTTCTGCAATTACACAGCTCCATGCGATTGGCTTAGAGAAAGGGGATTACGCTCTTGATAAAGCCGGGGATAATCTGGTGGTCACCATCAATGGCCCCGGTCTTGATAAGTTGGCCCGTCCCGTTGATATTGAGGGTCTGAGGCGCATTCGCCGCAATCTTGATATCGCCTCTGGCAAGATGGACGAGGAGGGGTGGTTACCTAAAGGGTTTGCTGATCGTCCTGATCTTGCTATGCACGTAGAGCCGGGGGTGGCTGAGTCTCTTGCTGAGCCATTCTCCCCGAAGGCGCACGACTCTTTATCTGGTGCCATTCGTTCGTATATTGGTGGTAGGGCTGCTGATGGTGACCCACCGTCAAGTATCGTTGCTGATCTGCTCTCATCAAACTTTATTGAACGGTCTGGTGGTGATGGAAAGGCTTACATGAAAGCTCTTGATTCTGTTGTTCCTTTGCGTGATGGTGCGGGGAAGATCAGGGCCGCTGAATCTCATACAAACGTGTTTTCTGGCTTTGCGGATGAGTATGTTTCTGCTAAATATGGTGGTGACCGCTCTCCACTGCACTCCCAAGGGTTCTCGTTAGATCAAGAATCTGTAGATGCTCTGCATCGTTCCCTGTCGAGTAATCCCGAAGGTGTGGCTGCATTCAAGCCGGTCGGTGATCTTTCCGTGAAGGAGCGGAATGGTCTTCGTAAGTGGTTTATGTCGAACGTGGCCCCTAAATCTGGCGGTCAGGATGAGAAAGCTGCTCTTGATGCACACCTTGCCACTGAGCCGAAGAAAGAGAGTGTTGATCTGTTTAATGATACAGCCACCTCTTCGGAGTGGAAGGAGTGGTCTGGTCAGCGTGACGAACTCTCTGCAGCACACGACAAGGCTTCTTTTACATGGGGTAAGTTTGTGCAGACCATGGGTTCCCCGGAGCAGGCAATCAAATCTGTTCAGGATCTGGTTCGCTCGCGGGTAGTTCATGACTTTGCAGATCATCACAATAAGCTCACTCCCAGCTCGCCCTTGAAGGTCGGGAAAACGGTCATTGATGGCAATCTTGCTTATCTGGATGCGATTGACCCGGTAGCTCGGGAGAAGCGTCAGTCTGAGCGCAAATCTCTGATCGACTCTCTACGCGACCGGGTGGATGGAAAATACTCCTCTGGATCTGTTGCAGATAAGCTGCAGGCGCACGCACAGACCAAAGCGGCTTATGAGCAGACTCAAATGGGCCTGTTTTCCTCCGAAGAATTGACCCCGGACAACTCTATTCGCACCGATGAGAGGTACACGGTTGGACATGCTGCTGAACAGAAGATTGCCGGCATGATGTCCGTAGTGGGGCAGAACTTCAAATCTGGGGAGCCTACGAAATTGTGGGGAGTTTCAATGTCTGGGAAGTATGCCCCCCAGCAGCGAGCAATCAAAATGCTGGAGGCCAATAAGCGTATTGCTTTGGGATATGGTGCGGGCAGCGGAAAAACTGCAATTTACCTTGGGGGATTCTCCCATCTCCATGGTCAGGGTAAGGTCAAACGTGCACTAATGCTGGTCCCCTCGGCGGTGCAGGCGCAATTCTCTGGTGAGGCACTTCGGTATCTTGAACCGGGCAAGTTCAACACTCATATTCAGCCGGGAGCCTCTCGGGAGGAGCGTATTGCGGCCTATAAAAACCCGGACCACCACATTGCTGTAATGACCCACGAGGCTTTCCGGGGGGATATGATTGATCTTGGTGCTGGTCATGCCGGGATGACCGAGCAGGAGATGACCGCCGAGGTCAATTCAATGACTCCGCAAGAGCGAAAGAGTTGGGCGAAGGGGGTCATGGATCATGAAGGGATCAATTTCGATGCAACATTTGTCGACGAGGCACACCAACTACTGAACCGCCAAGGGAAGGAGAATTCCACTCGGGCCAATGTTATTGATGCTGTTTCTGATAACACGCCATATTTTATCTATGGCACCGGAGATCCCGCTAAAAATGATGCTAGTGAAATTCACGATGTGCTATCAAAAGTTGATCGTAATCGATACGGTGACCGGGGTGCCTTTATGCGAGCTTATGGTCAGAACACGATCGAGTCGAAGGCTGCGTTGAAGCGTGAGTTGGCTCGCAATGGAATAAGCAATACGATATCCCCTGACATTAAGGCTGATTATCGGAATGAGTCGGTTTCTCTCTCTGACCACCAGCGTGGCGAGATTGAGAAGGTTAATGGGCATTATAGCCGGGTCAAAATGGCTCGCCTGAAGGGTGAGGTTGATGTTGATGCTGCTCGCTCCCTGAGTCCCTCATCTTTTGAAGGAGTCGATCAAAAAGACCATAAGGAGTTGGCTCGCAGAATCCAGAACGCAGCCGGTGTGGTGCATAACGCCGCTGTGAGTCGAGTTATTCACTCCTCTGACCACAATGCCAAGATTGATAAGATTTCGTCTCTTGTCTCTGGGCACGATGGTAAGCCCGGCGTGGTGTTTGCCCGGAATCGTGATGCTGTGGAGAAGATTCGCAAGCGTCTGGAGTCTGAAGGTCACCGGGTAGTTACCCTGACCGGGTCGGACTCTGCCAAGGATAAGGATAAAAAGCGGCTCATGTTTCAGCCTGAGAACGGGGAGCCTCTTGCGGACATTATGGTTTCCTCCGATGCGGGTGCCGTTGGGTTGAATATGCAGCGGGGCAGTTGGGTGGTCCATCATGATATCCCTGCTACAGCCATGTTACATGGTCAAAGATCCGCACGTGTTCATAGATTGGGGCAGAAGAACGATGTAACGGTGCACACCCTTGTGGCTGACCATCCGTCCGAGCAGACCGCTCTCGATCGTCTCAAAAAGAAATATGCACTACGAGAGATGCTGCTGGATCCGATGGAGACCCTTGACGATACGGGGATTGCTTCATACCTATCAAACTCAAGGTAAGTCGTGACACCATGATTCATGCATGGATTCTGATTTTATTTGTATTGGCACTGAGTGCATGCTCAAAGCGCAACCTATCGAGGAAGATGGTCGCCGCATCCTATATTTTGAGGCTTCCAATGAGGGGGTTGATATTCAGGGTGAGAGAGTTATGGCGAAGGCTCTGTCTGAGTCGTCTGACCACTTCATCAAGTTTGGCAATATTGACATAGATCACTATACGATCATTGGACACAAGCTCGGGCTTCCTGAACCCTTCTCTTATGAAGTGGGTCGTCCGATTGAGGCGAAGTGCTCCGGTGAGAGAACTTTTGTGAAGGCTGAGATTTACCAAGGGGGCGGCCCTCTGGCAAAAAACGCCAATATGCTATGGGAGTCGGTCACTGCTCTCACGCCTCCTGCCCGCTGGTATCCGTCCGTTGGGGGGAAGGTTCTTTCCAAGTCTGTTGACGAGGATCCAGATACTGGTGAACCGATCACTATAGTTGATAAGGTTCGTTGGACGAATATTGGTCTTTCACGCACTCCAGTTAATCAACATCTGGGCACTGTATCCACGGCTCCTGTTGGTGTATTCCACAAGTCTCTGGGTGCACTGGTGATGGTGGGTGATATGTCTAAGGCTCTCACTGCCGGGTATGGCACTGACTCCTCTTCTTTGTCTGGTGGTGCGGCTCTTCGCACTGAATCTCTTCATGGTTCTGTAATTAATTATTACGACTACCGAGAGAAATTATCGGCCCTTCTAAATGGTCGTGACAACAGCATTCCTCATGATTTGATGCCACAAAGCCTTATCGCTTACAGCGTCCATCACTTTGGTTTGTCGTCTGATATGGCGACTGAATTTGTTACGAGATTCTTTAGTGATCTCTCGAAAAGAGGAAAAAGTTCAAATGAGTGAATTTGACAAACTTGCTAATGATCTGGGGACGCTCGTCAAGTCTCAGGCCAGCGACGATGGTATTGCCGCTGCTGCTGAGGAGGCTGGTGTTGACCCAGATAACTATGATAATTCTGAGGAAGGATCAGAAGAGGGGGTCGCTGCTGTAAGTGAAGGTGCAGACGGTGATGATGTTGCTGCTGCTGATGCTGATGGCGACGATAAAGAGAAGGAAGAAGAGGATGAAGAGGATATGGGTAAGTCCATGTATGCTGTCGATGCTAATGGTGAGGAGGTTGCTGTCTTTGATGCAACAGCATTCCTGAAGTCGTTAGATTCGCGTCTATCCGCTCTGGAGTCTGGATCATTGGCTGGTTCTGATAGTGATCCTGCTCTCGTTAAAAGTATGTCTCTGGTTGTTGACATGCTCAAGGGGCAAGACGCGCGTATTTCCGCTCTAACAACGAAGCTCGAGAAAGTTGCCGCGTCTGGCACAGGTCGCCGCACCGTTGTTACTACCACGGAAAATCTGACCAAATCAGAGGGTAGTGAGGCTATTGCTGTCACTTCACAAGATCTTATGCTGAAGGCTGAGACTGCTCTTGAGGGTGGGAAGATTGTCGCTTCTGACATCTCCCTGATTGAGTCTTGTATCAATAACAATTCGCCAGTACCTAGCGGTCTGATGACGAAAATTGGGTTTACTGGAGGAAAGTAATGGACCTTTTACAACAATTAAATAATGGTGGGTTTGGCGGTGGTTCTGTTAGTAGTGAAGTATCCATGGGGCAGGTTCAGGAGCTTCAAAAAGCACTGACGGCTGGTTATGGTTCTGATTCTGCTGGTCTTGAGGGTGGTGGTGCGTTACGCATTCAGTCTCTCGATAAAACTCTTATGGCTGTTGTGCAGGAAAACAAGCATTTTGCTCTGTTTAATGCGCTGCAGAAGCAGAGTGCCACAGCAACCGTAGATGAGTGGACTGAGCAGTCTGGTATCGGTGGCTTCATGGGTGGTTCAACCAATACTGAAATGGGGATTATTCGTGAGTCGACTGGTGATTATGCTCGCCGGGTTGGTTTCGTTAAGTTCCTGATGGCTAAGCGTCAGGTGTCTGTCGTGCAGTCCCTACAGGGTGCTATCGCGCAGTCTGAGGCAATCGAGCAGGTCAACGGTACCAAGCAGCTTCTAACTGATGCTGAGTTCTTGTGCTTTGAAGGCGACTCTCGCATTGTTCCTACCGAGTTTGATGGTATTGGTTCACAGCTCGAGACTCTGGATTCTGCTGACCATATCATTGATGCTGAGGGCCAGACCCTGACTTCTATCAATGCAATCGTACAGGCTGCAGCGGTAATTTCTGGTTACGGTAACTTTGGTACTCCTACGGACCTCTTCCTGAGTCCCGGTTGTGGTGCTGATCTTGATGCCAATCTTGATCCTGCTTACCGTGTTCCTCTGCCAAATGGTCAAGAGTCCAAGCGTGGCACTCCTGTTCGTGGCATCGTAACTGCTCAGGGTGATGTTTCTATAACTCGTGACGTATTTATTCGTGGCGAAGATATGCAGCTTCCGTTTGAGTTGATGCATGGAGATATCGCGAGCGAGAATAACTTCACGCCAACCGGTGTTGAGTGTAACGCTGATTCCAGTGATGTTGGTTCTAAGTTTGGTGCTCCACATGGTGGCAACTATTACTACTTGGTTTCCGGCATTAATGCTGAAGGTCAATCAATTGGTATTGTGAGTGCACAGGTTGCTGTTGCGGCTGGCAAGAAGGTCATGATCACCATTGATAAATCTGCTTCTGGCAAAGAGTCCGGTTATGTGATTTACCGCTCTCGCAAGAACGGCACCAATAATCGTAATGACTTCCGTGAAATGATGCGTGTTCCACGTACCGGAGAGCAGACTGTTGCCGTTGACCTTAATCGTGAGATTCCCGGTTCAAGTAGCGCATTCCTGCTCAATCTGAACGCTAGTGATCAGTCGATCACTTGGAGACAGCTTCTGCCGATGATGAAGTTCCCGCTTGCTGCAGTAAATCAGGCAACGATTCCTTGGGCACAGTTGCTGTTCGGATATCTTCGTCTTGCTAAGCGCCGTCACCATATTCTGATTAAGAATATCGTGCCTAGCGCGTCTGCATGGAAGCCTTTCGCTTAAAACTTTGGCTGGTTTCCCCCTTCTTCTTGGAGGGGGTTTTTTAGGAGTTTGTATGTCTCGTGTAATTTGTTCACTACCCAATGCCAGCACCAATATTAATGGTGTTGATTTTGTACCCCACTCTGGTGGGCAGATGATATCTGTCGAAGAGCTTTCAGATGATGTCATTAAATCATTCTGTGAGATCGAAGGATTCAAATCGTCTTCCGCTAAACCTCTTTCTTCTCAGGCTGCCATTGACAAGGCTGAGGCTAATAAGAAGGCTGCTGATAAGAAGGCTGAGGCTGATAAGAAGGCCGCTGAAGCTGCTGAGGCTGCTGAGGCTGGTAAGTAGAAAAGGGAATGTCTGTCGCACCGGTACAAGATGTCATTCAAGTGGTTCAGGGGGATACACGGTTTCCTCTTGAAATGCAGTTGATTGAGTATCGGTGTGCGGATCAATGCGAGGTAGAGGCTCCAATCAATCTGGGTGAGGTTGACCTAGTTCGACTTCTCATTTATTCGAATAAAGTGCTGCAGCAATCATTTGATTGCAACTTTATTGGGGCACCACAGAACGGACAAGTGGTGGTTGATTTCTGGAGTGATGTTTGGATGGAGCAGGGGGATTATATCGGTGAGGTGGAGATCACGTACTCGGCTGGAGGCTGTAAAACCATGGAGAACGTAATTCCATTTCATGTTCGCTCGAAAGGTGTAAAACGATGAGTATTCTTAAAAAGCGTGAGAAAAAAGCCTCCCGGTACAAAGTGAAGGTTGATCATATTAAGCGGATTGTTCGTGCTCGGATTGTCTCGGGTTTACCTGATATGTCGACCAGTGAGATTGGAAATGATCGTGTTGGCAACTTCAGGATAGGTGGATAACGGTATGGATATTCGCTTTGCCAATGATACCTACGGATACCTACAGCATGATATTGGCGCTGATGACGAAGATGTCCGTTTACTGGTTGGGGATGCTGTAAAGGGAGAGTTCCCTGAGCTGTCTGGTGATCACTATTGCTATCTGTCTCTTGTTCCACGTGGAATGCAGGACACCAAAGAGATCGTCATGGCTACGCTCTTTGAAGATGGTGTATTCACGGTCAAGCGTGGGGTGGATGGGACTGAACCCGTACCTCATATCAAAGATACAAAAGTTTCTGTACGTCTTGTTAGTGCATCGCTTTATGCGCTTCACAACGAGGCTGTTGCGAATGCGACAGTGCGAATGGAGGCGATGTTCAAGCTGCTTGGTGAGCAGTTGAACCACTACTCCGAGTTCCTGAATGCGGATCTTCCAATTCGAAGCGGTGAGGATGAATTAAATGAAGACACGCTTAACGAACAGGCGATTGTCTTGAGTAATAAGGTCGATGCGTTGACCTCTGCGCTCTCCACCGTGGCGACACAGGTGGCGCGGGCATAAAGAGTTTGGTGGGTGGAGTTGGGTTTGACACGTGGGGTTGGCTTTCCCGACTCCATCTGCCAACCCCAATGTTGTGCCCCGAGGGGGGTGATTTTTAACTTTAAATTTAAAGGATGTTTATTATGCCTACACAAGAAGAACTTGAAACCGCTGTTGCGGTATCCATCACTGCTGTTGCTCCAGTTGACGGTGCGGCTCTGGCGGCTCCTGCTCCTGCTGATATGGGTGCAGTTACTGTTGAAAACAAGCTGACAGCTAACGCTGTATCTGCTCCTGCTGCTGTTGGTTTCGGTGGTGGTGTTACAACTGCTGACGGTGTTACCGACGAGTCTTTGAACCGCAATGCTGACGCTTTGGCTGGTGATGTAAATACTCAGATGGCTGCTCTTGCAACAGCTCTGGATGCACTCTCCAATGACTTGAACTCTGATGCCTCTGCACAGGCTACTGAGATCAACAATAAGCTGGAAGCTCTGCGTGGCGGTTTGAACGCTGCTCTTGAAGACGTTCGTCTGCGTAACATTGCTCAGAACAACGACATCGCTGGTGCAATCAATACTCGCATGGGTACTGTTTCTGCAAATGAGGCTGCTCTGAAGGCTGCTATCGAAGCTGTTGATCAGAAGATCATCGACCTTGATTCTGTCTACAACACTGATGCCGATTTTGCTGCACGCGCTGCATCTATCGACGCACTGATTGCTGATATGGACTCTTCTGGCCTTGACGTTGCTGAGTTGTTGACCAGCACTACTACTGAGCTGGATTCTCTGATCCGTGTTCAGAAGAAGACCATTACTGTCAATTCTGGTAACGGAACTTACAGCTTCAATCTCGCTACTGAGCTGGGTCTGACTTTGAATGCTGAGGGTGACTTCACGGCTGCAATCGAAATCGTAGGACAGCCTAAAGCGTCTGCGTCTATATCTGGTAAGACTGCTGCTGGTTTTGAGATTGGTCTGATGTCTCAGGGTGTTCATTATGTACCTCAGCCTTGGGCTGGTGATACTGATCCAGTAACTGTTGAAGTAACTGTTGCCCACGTTGCAACAGTACAGGTGTCTCTTTAACCAGAGCAGCTCAAACGGAAGCACCATAGGGGATGATGCCGTTGGTGATGACACCATGGGCTAATCGCCTTTGATAAGAGGGAGGAGCTTCGGTTTCTCCCTCTTTTACCAAATTTTTCAGGGTAGTGAATTACTGCCCTCGCTATACAAACCCCACTGATGGAGATACGGAAATGAGTTTAAATGGAACCACTGATACTGAGGAGACGGTAGTTGATCCAACTCCGCTTTCAGCCCCAGCCACAGAAGCAGAAATAGGCGCTGAGCACGCACTTAGTGTGACTGTCCCTGCAGCAGTGAATGCAGCCAATATTGGAGTACCTGCAGACATCAAGATTAACCTGAGCAACATCACCAATAAGGTTGAAGTTAATGGGGTTAGTTCAGAGTCTGTGAGCTACGACCCCATCTCTTCATCCGATGAGCTGTCGAATGCAACTCTGAATCAGACTGCTGAAACACTGAAGATTAGCGTCAATCAGAAATTAACCACTCTAGCCACATCTATCACCGCCTCGTTCAGCAAGGTTGGAACGGATATGGGTAGTCAGGTTGCTGAGATTAACAGCAAGATCACTGACTTTAAAAATGCAGTGGAGCAGTCTTTTGCTGCCTTAAAAGTTGTCGAAGGGACACAGAATGACAATATCGCAAGCGAGATCAACCGGGTTGCCGGGGTGTTGCTGCAGGACATTAAAGCGGTAGCAGAGGGGGTCGCTGACTCTCAGTCGAAGATTGCCGCGCTGGACGATATATACCAGTCTGATTCAGAGGTTGCCTCTCGTATTGCCGAAGTAAACGAGATGATCAGCACGCTGCGTGGCTCAGATTTGTCAGCTTTAGAGGCTATGGATGGTGTGATTGATGAGGTCAATAACCTCTCTCGAGTACAACAGAAAGAGGTCAAGATGGAGGTTGCTACTGGTCGATACAGTTATAACCTGCCGCTTGAAAATGGGATCACATTTGCAGATGAGAATCAGTATGTGATCACTGCCAATGTGGTGGGAAATCCGCAGGCTGTGGTCTTCATTGAGAACAAGACCGGTGACTCTTTCGAGATGCTGGTTAAATCATATGGTAAGCACTTCATCCCGCAGCCTGTTGATGGCTCTGTGACCCCTGTAGAGCTGGCGTTATGTCTGTCCTACTCACCGTCTGCCAAACTGTCCTACATCGTTCCTACGCTGCAGGAGGATCTCTCTGGCACTGATAATGTAACGGTTGGTGAGGAAGTCACGCCACCCGCCGAATAATCGAACCTTGAAAGGAGGCTAAGACAATGGCGTTTCAGCAACCAACTATTCCGTTGACTCATGGGGATACGCTTCCTCCTGTACGCCTCTTTGTTTATGATGCGGCCCATCCTGCACCGGGTAAGGTGATCAATCCCAATGATCCCTCAACTTGGAGGAGGGTGGACCTACATCGTATTGATCATGCTGTTCTGCTATTCAAGCATACCGCTTCCTTTGCGGATCCTGTCGAGATCCCCTGCTCAGTAATCAACAGTGGATTGGGTGAGGTATCTGTTGACTGGCGTGATGGCGACTTAGCCATCGAGGGGAATTTTGTTGGAAAGGTCCGGCTCTACTATAAAGAGTTGGATGAGGCTCTTTCTATCATGCGTACTCTCAAGTGGACCTCGAAGGTTGAGATTCCATTTGTTATTGAGCCTTTATTCTGATGCCATTTGATGGCGATATTGATATTAAAGATATCGGCGTTTATGCGAAGAAAATTTCTGAACTTCGCGGATATGCTGATGCAGCCGAACTCAGGGTAACTGCTGCTCTTTGGAGTATTTCTGAGTGGGCCAAGGATCAGGGCTGGAATGAGGACCAGCTCTCCCTTGTTGAGTATGTTGAAAACTTAATACAGCTCAATAAAAATGATGGACTCACGATTCATGCAAATATGCTTGATGAGGTTCGCCGTTGGCTCGGGCGCAGCTTTGGTGAGAATCTTGGTTTAGATGATCATCCTGTTATTGAGCTGATCCGCTCTACATTGGAGTATGTGGAGCTTTCTGATCAGGTGAACGCTCTCGTTGGCTCTGCCATTGAAGATGGGATGCCGCTCTCTGAAGTGGTGGATGCTGCAGGTTTCCATCTTGTCTCTCATCGGGACAATGCCTCAACCGATGATCATATTGATTTGCACCCCTCGCTCTATAAGTGGGATGCGGTCGCTGTCACAGATGAAACTGTTCGTGCGATCTCTACCGATCATAGCGACCTCACCTCTTTTGATGATGACCGGTCCACCTACCTGCGTAGGTACGTGTTTGAAGCGATCCATTTGATCGAGTCGGTTGCTGAAACCTCGTACAAAGCTGCCAGAGATTTGGTGGGTTTTGATAATGAATTATTTGTGCTGGATAGAAAGCCGGTAAGAGAGGAGCTTAATCTCCAAGACCGACACTTGGTGAATGACCATCATGGCGTTGAGTCTGCCATTGGTCTTAGTGATTTGATGGTGCCTAGGGCCAACCCCGGAGCCATATCACTCGTTTCCATTGAAGATAAGAACTACAAGGCGGCTTCCAAGTCACATAGCGACCCAGTCTTTGTTGCCGACTCTTCTCGTATTGATTTGTTGGGTACTCATGCAGACGATGTGTTTCTGTCTGATGAGGGGGTGTTGCATGTAACCCATCCTTCAGTGTCTGGAGTAAGCCTTGGTGATTCCTACAGCCTGCGACCAGAGTCGTTCGCTGTTGATACAGCCGCTTTATCGGATGATATGTGGTGGATGTACCTACATGCTCGTAGCTTCCACGACACGCTCTCTTATCGCCATGTAACAGAGATAAAGTGGACAAAATCACTAATTGAACCCGTCACCTTCAAATGTACAGTTTCTTGGTCAATACCCAATAAGCAGATGTACCACACGCTGCCTATTCAGGATCCTGTAAGTCTTCACCCAGACAAGCAGACAAGTGATGATATTTTACCCTCTGAAGTTCTTAATTTCGTTTTTGATTCGGTTCACAGTGATCCTGTAACAGCTACAGATGTCGCCGCGCGTCATGCTCGGGTACCGCGCTTTGAGCATGTATCTCTGGGCGATGCAGCAGCACGATATCTGCTTAATGTCGTCAATGATAATCTGCCGATCGATGATGACCACGAGGTGTCTATTTCTGATCTGTCGGTTATGGCTGACAGCAAAAATATTCAAGATCCCATCCTGTTCGGGCACGTTTTCGATAAACGCTCAAAGCATGAGTGGATAGACCAAGAGCGGATAAGAGATGAGCAGTGGAGTCATACATTCGCCTCACATTTTGACTCTGCTGCCTTGATTGATGCGGTGGGTTCTCATGTACTGAATATCATCAATGATAACTTGCTGATTGATGATGATCATGAAATATCCGTCTCTGATCTATCCGTGTTCGCGGGTAGAAAAAATATCAGTGATTTTCTTCGCTTCCTGCATACCCATGACAGCTATTCCAAACATGCATTGATTGAGCATGACAGGGTAACCGATGAGCAGAGAGCACATACCTATGCTCCGCACTTCAATCGCGCCACCTTGTTAGATGCTGTGGGTTCTCACATAAAGAGTTCGATCAATGATTTCCTACCGATCGATGATGATCATGTCGTTTCAATCGATGACTTTTCCGAGTTCAAAGGGCAGAAGGGGGTGCGCGACCTTCTGATTGTTGCTGCATATATCGAGTGGCACACTGCCTCCGTTCGACATGATACGTTTTCTTTCGATGATGATCTCTGGTCCTTTGTTTATCAGGGCACCCATGAGACTGCGGAGCTAATTGATTCGGTTGGGCGTTATGTTTTAAGTAATATCAACGATACTTTACCGGTTAATGATGACCACATTGTATCGTTTGTGGATAGCTTGATGGTTGGTCAAAGCAAGTCATTCGTTGATGACATTCCTTTTGCTGACAGCCATGCCTCGCACTCAATGCCAGATAGATCGAGTGCGGTATGCGTTACGGACGATCATTACCGGTTTACCAATAATAGCGAGCATGATCCTCTTCCAATCTCATCTCGGGTTGCATCTTATCTCAGGGACCATGTTTCCACCCATCTAGGGTTTGATTCTTCTGTCGGCAGTCATGTAAAACAAATTTCACGGTCTAAGCTGCCGTTCGGTCATGATATTTTTCAGTATTGGATGCTTTTGTCTCAGCTCTATACAGAGATGGGTCTTGGAGATGTTTTAAGTAGCCACTCTAGTCATGAAGAGCATGACACCCCAGTTCTGGATGACATTATTGCTCGCTACGATCGCCGCATTCATGGTCCTGATGTTGTGCCCATTAGTGATCAAGCTGTCTTGCATCCGGATAACAGGGTCGCTACAGGTATGGGGTTCGGGCATCGGGTCCACACGATTCCGTTGATTGATCATTTTATTTATGACTTGCTCAAGTTTGGTGGTGGGGTAGGGTTTGACCGTTCCCATATGGGTGAGTACATTTTCAATTTCATTGAGGATGCTGCCCACACAACCAGCCGGATTGTCAGCGATGAGTTGGGGCTTAGTTGTGATTTTCAGTTGATTGCCGGGAATGGGGTTAGTGATCCTTTGGGGCTGGGTGATTACTTCATGGCTATGCCTTTATTGAGGCACAGTATCGAGACCACGCTGCCGTTTAGTCACCAACTGTCTCTGCACCAAGGAGCTGACACCACCTCTGATCTGACTGGCTTCAAGAACGAGGCGAGTAAACACTCCTCATTCAATGGTAGCGATAGCATTTCATTCTCTGATCAGGCGATATTTTCTGCTGGTGTCGATTCTGTTGATAGCGTAAATCTTCACAATCGTGTTTTTCCGATGAACTTGGTTTGTCTTGACCTCTATAGTGAGGTTTCATTTTTGCATGAGTTCGCATATGCACGCTTGCCGCTCATAAGGCAAGTTCCAAGAATATATGACCGCTCTCAGTTCCATGATGCTGTAGGTAAAAACTCCACTCTGCCTGTAAATATTGAGCCGGTAGCCCTTGGCGATGTTTCTGATTGTCATGCAAGACGGAGCATCATGGATCCTTTGTCTCTGAAAGAAGATATTGCGATCACTCGCTTTGTTCGTCGTACATTTGAAGATGGTTTTTCATTTAGTCACCATACAAAACCTTCAAACCGGATGTTTGGGATCACTGACTCTTTCTCGGTGACTGACTCTCTGTCTCTGCATGGGAAGCCGAGTCTTTCTGTTGATGGGATTAGCTTCTCTGAAGAAGTGTTAACGAAGCTATTTCCGACATTGATCAAGCTGCGTTTAGAAATCAATACCACCATGGGGTTCGACCACCGTGTTGCATACGAAATAGCGGCTCGGGGTGTTACTCATGAGCTGAACGCTCTGGATGAGATGTTGTTTGAGATGAAGTCTAGGGTTGAGGCAGCGATAGGGGAGTCTTCTGAGCTTGGCTTCTCATCCGAATTATCCGGCAGTTCCTCCATATCAGAAAAGGATGCTGTTGCCTTCTATCAAGATATTGCGAGTCAGTTCACTGGCTTGTCTCTGGATGATGTTGCGGTCTCTGATGCCGTCAATGCTGTGCGGCGTAGGTTTGGTGAGAGTGATGACGGGTTTTCTTTTTCTGATTTGAGCTACCGACTCATACTGAAGGCGATTGACGATGCAATTGATTTCGTCAGTACAACGATCATTGACTCTTCTGCATCTTCCCCGGTTGCATTGCTGGTCGACTTGCGCCACTCCATTGGATCGTTCCTTGATTCCAACAAGAGTGATTACCTCGTTTTTGATGAGAGAGTCCGGGAGATTCTGGTTCATCGCATCGAGGTTCGTGACCGCTTAACCCTAAATAGTTTGGTCACCAAGGATTTTGCCTCTTCAACCATAGATCAACTCAATACTGTTATCTCCATGGGGATTGCTCTGGGGGCCGGTGTATCTGAATCAATTTTCTTAAAGGACCGATTCTTCAACAACAGTTGGTATGTGAGGGAACTGCTTGATCTGTTGGATGCCGGGGCGGTTTCCTTTGCTCCCGGAGGGCTGGATGATGACTTTGGTCTTTCCGAGGATCTACTAATTGTTCGTGGTCGTGACATCAAGATGAATCCGGTCGATGTACTGGATTTGGCAAGTTTTGAGGGTTCATTCTCAAACTCTGACTCATTTTCTGTGCTCGACAAAGCGCATGTAATGATGGTTTCAGGTGGTGGTTCGGCTGATACACAGCCGCTTGTCGACGAGGCTTGTTTCTCGTTAAGCGGCTCCGCTGAGGATGCTATATCAATGTCTGATTCGGTTGTTGCACGCAGGGTGCGGACTGTGACGATTGATACTCGTTTGTCCGTTCCCGATCGGGTGCGGACTGAATCTGATAGTGATTCTATGGATGTTGGAGGTTCGCTTATGAATGAGGCTCGATTCAACGAGCGGATGTTTAATGTTTAGGAGATCAGTAAATGATCAAAGATTTGATGGGCCTCAAAGGTCACGTTGCCGTCGAAAAAAACGGCATTCTGGTTGTTGAGAAAAACAATCTTGTTGTTTTAACGGGTCGTGAGTGGGTTGCTGCTCGCTTCAACCTCGAAGGCAATGGCTCTAGTTCAAATGCGGCTTATGATCAGGATTTGGATGGAACAAATGGTATCGGTAACCGTACAAACGGTGATATTCACTATATGTCCATCGGCTCTGGTGATAAAGCTGGCAACAGCGCATTGCTTGATGCCAATGGTGCAGCCTTCCCTGTCGGGCGTGGCGTATACGCGGACACAGGCCAAGCGTATGCTGCTGTTGACCCCGAGGAGATCGATGTTGATCTTCAGAACGAGGTTGACCGTGTTGAGCTGGGAACCATGGATGCAGTTGGCCCAGACAGTAAATACTATGGCGGTTTCGTGATGGGAGACAAGGTTCAGTATGTAGCAGAGTTCTGGCCTGACACTCGCTTCGGCACGCCTATGGGCATGCAAGAGGGGCAGTTCCAGCCGATCGTTGAGGCTGGTCTACACTGTCATGGACTAGATCTGTCTGGGGCTGCTGATTATGAAACTGATACTGGTCGCTCTGCTGTTCTGGGTAATTCTTCATTCTCCCAACCTGTTGATGATCGCATGGTTGCACGCGTGATTTTCCCGGTGATCTCGAAGGGACCGCTGGATATGATTCGGATCACATGGACCATAACAGTCGGCGGCTAGACCGCTGCTCTATAAGAGGGGCGCATCACGCGCCCCTTTTTGATTTAACTGTAAAAAATTAAATACTCAGAGGAGTTACCATGAATCGATTACGATTTGAGAACTCGGTCAAGTCAAAGTTGGCTGCAGCTATTGAGTCTGATAGTCAGACAGAAATTGCTATTGAGGGGCCAGAGCTGTTTCCAGTTCTGGAGGAAGGAGACTTCTATTTCGTTACTGTAGTGGAGGGGAGCGCCCCCAATGAGGTTGTGGAGGTGATGAAGGTCACTGGACAATCTGGAGAGCTGCTGACCGTTGCACGTGGTCAGGATGGCACTGATGCTCGTTCTTTCAATGTAACTGCTCGTATTGAGATGCGCGTTAATGCAGGAATCATGCGTCACTTGATTGATGAGCGTCTGGCTCTCGAGGCCCGAACAATTGAGGCCGATGCTGTGTTGCAAGCCAATATCGACGAACAAGCGGCTAATGTCGGTGGAGCTACTGCTCAGATTGTCTCCTCGGCAATCCGCACACTACTGGTTGATGAAACTCAGGCTATTACTGCTGGTTCTTCCGTGGTGTTCAGCCATATTGCTGACCCCGCACTATTGCGTTCCATATTTGTTGAAAAATATGTGGATGGTCAAACTACTCCTGTCGTCCTTGAAGGTGCCGATGGCCCTATTTTGGCTGCAGGAGAAACAGAGTTACCTATGTCGGTGGGACTCAGTGTTGTTGAATCGATCACTCAAGCTGCAATTAATGGAGTGGGCGCAACTACAGCAATCTCATTCGATGGCGGTGCAACATATTCTGCATTCTCTAATAACCACGGAACAGTTATTGTTCCTGAAGGGGCTACCACCCTAAAAGTTAAAGCGAGTCTCGGGGAAGTTCCCGACCTCCTGAGTCGTGGTACCACTCAAATAGTAGGCGCGGATGGTGTTATAGGTGCTTGGACTGCAAATTGGAATGCTTTATGTAG
>JABIFG010000317.1 GCA_018650795.1 Fidelibacterota bacterium | reverse complement strand
GCTCATCCCAAATCCAGTTACACCACTGGTCGAGGAAAACCCTTCTCTACCTGCCTGGAGGAAGATAGGAACATAGGCATTGTAGATACCCCACAGGATGGTGGTACCCATAAATCCAAACCCAAGAAGTAATAATCGTCCGTAACTGAATTTCATCCTAAACCCTTCCTTAATGATCTGATAGCAGAGTTTTAAAATAAGGTATGTCAGGTGAATTTCAACAGGGGAAGAGAGGCCTTTCAATTAATATTATTTAATGCTGACACTAGCGATTGCTTAACCAGTCAGGTTGATTAACTTTCATCACTCAATAACCTGCATTTCGGAGAACTACATGGGCTTTTTTGGACGATACTTGATGTTTATACAATTGCTGTTTATGAATTGGATTGGCAAAATTGGTACTATTCTCGCCAGTACTGCCTTTATTTCCTTTTTCATCCTCGAGGGACTGTCCTTAATTGGTGTCTTTAGAAGCACTTATACAGGAATTGTCACATACTTCCTCATCCCCATTCTATTTGTTCTAGGATTGGTTCTACTACCCTTTGCCTGGAGAAAGCAGAAGAAGGAAACAGGTACAACCCTTCACAATGTATTTCTGGGTAAACATGAGGACGGAGACGTAGGTGGTCATAACTTCTGGGAAAAGGTGGTTCCTGTTGTAGGCATCTTGACCATCGTGAATGTACTTTTTATTGTAGGAGCAGGATCTAGCGCCATGCACTATATGGATGAATCGGAGTTCTGTGGGACGGCCTGTCACACCATCATGGGACCTGAGTGGCAGGTTTATTCGGTTTCACCCCATTCTCGTGTACCCTGTGTGGACTGTCATATTGGTGAGGGTGTCCAGGCATTGGCTGAAGCAAAAGTAAATGGGGCCTGGCAGGCTGTGGCAGCCATGTTCGATCTTTATGATAAACCCATCGGAACTCCAATTCACAACTTACGACCTGCCACTGAAACTTGTGGTAAATGCCATTGGCCTGAAAAACACTATGGATCAAAACTGGTGAAAATTGAGAGATACCGAAATGATGAAGCCAATACAAAACAGTATACCACTCTAAACCTTAAAGTGGATGCAGCAAATGGTGTGGGATCTGGTATACACTGGCACATTGCTGAGAACAATGAAGTCCGCTACAGCTCTGTAGATGATATGCGTGAAGATATGATCTGGGTTGAAGTCAAACAACCCGATGGAAATTTTAAACGATACACAAATACTAATATGACTGATTCAACCTTTGAACATGCTGAGCCTCGGGTAATGGATTGTGTGGATTGTCATAACAGAGCAACACATATTTATGAACAACCTGGTGAAGCTTTAGATCGTGCCATGGCCCGGGGATTGATTGATGTTAATCTTCCATACATAAAGCGGGAAGCAATGGCATCAATTATCACCTCTTACGAGGATAAAGCGACGGGTCTATCCGGTATTCAGGAGCGACTCGAATCATTCTATGCAGTAGAGTATCCAGAGAGAGATTATCTCTCCTTACCTGGATCCATCGAAGCGGTTCAAGCCATTTATGATCGAAATATTCATCCTGCTATGAAGATCGAATGGAATACGTACCCGAATCATTTGGGGCATCGTGTGGAGTTTGGCTGTTTTTCATGTCACAACTTTATGCAACATGATCAAAGCGATGGCTGCTTTAGGTGTCACAACCGTCACCTCGTGGATGATGCAGGCACCTCCATATCAGATGAATGCACGCTTTGTCATTCAATACTGGCTCTGGGAGAAGAAGATCCACTCCAATATTTACTTGATGATGAATTTCGAACTTTTGAAGAACACAAAAACACCTACTTCAGAGAAGAGTATTTGAAAAACTTCTAGTCCTGATGATTATTTGGTAGGGTAATGGATGCTTTCAAGCCGTGAGGGCTGATATTTTCCAGCTTGAGGGCTCCACCTAACAATTGGGTCGCCCAGGTTGATATTGATAAACCTAAACCACTGCCGGTCATAGCCTGATGGACGGTAGATTCCCCTCGCACAAATGGTTCAAGAATCTTGGCTAGCTCCGCTTCAGCTATTCCTGGTCCCGTATCACAAACATGAATAGACACACCTGACTCATCTGCTGTTGTGGATATGGATATAGTGGTATTCTCAGGTGAGTAGAGAACCGCGTTTCTAACCAGATTATCAAACACGAGTTGTAGGAGGTAGATATCCGCATGGACTTTGGTGGATTGGACTTTTGAAAAATCAAAATGCATATTGTTATTTCGGAAGATGCGTTGGATTCTGCCGGATTCATCGCTGATAAAATCCTGAAGCCATATGTCAGAGGGCAAAAGTTTGTAGGGTCTCTGAGAATTACTGATAACCAGTAGGTTCTCTATGAGCGTTTGCATCCTATCAACTTCTTCACTTAACAAATCCAATGAATATTGGTGAGTAGGATGGATATTCTTTTGAAGCAGGGAGATCTCAGAATGCATGATTGCCAGGGGTGTTTTTAGTTCGTGTGAAACATTGGCCGCGAATAGTTCTAAGGTCTCCATGGACTGGCCTGCTTTACGTAGAAGGTGATTTAGAGTTCTGGTTAGATCACCAATTTCATCATTGCTTTCAAAATCGGGTAGAGCGCTGATCTCAGATTCTTCAGCAAGAACTTCTGCACTGTTGGCCAATTGTTTTACAGGCCTTAATGCAAGCTTCACAAAGAAGAAGCTCAACAAAATAAAGAGCAAGATCCCGATGCTTCCAGTAATAAAGAGAATTCTATTCTTGTAGTCTTTGAAATCATCTAAATAATCAAAAGGGATGGTTACGATGAGCCATCCGATATGCTGATTATGAATGTGCACTGGCGTAATTAATCTTCTTGATGGTTCTCCAAAGAAGAAGACGGTTTCCAATAGTTCTTTTGGAGGTAGTTTCCCTCCATGGTAGAGTCTTCGCTCTTCTAAATTACCAGATAGCATCAAGGTTCTGCCATGACTATCCAGGAATTGGACATAAAAAGGAATCTCATCCTCTTCAGTACCGGAATGCTCAAAGTTGCTGTGTAAATCATGGAAGGATATCCGACCATTCTGAATAGATATGGTAGCCTGAAAATTATCAGATTGCATATGTAAAAAGCGATCCAGATTCATGTTTAATACTTGATTTAGCAGTATGGATAGGATGAAGGTAAACAGAAATAATATGCCAGCCAGACTTGCTGCCTGGGCAAAAATGATCTTAAATCTTATGGAGGGATTGGGGAGCCTAAGCTTCATTCTCGATGTAGTAGCCTTCACCCCGTTTGGTATAAATGAGTTTCATAGAACTAAGCTGGTCTAGCTTGCTCCTCAGCATTCTTATGTAGACTTCTAAGGTGTTTGTCTTAGGATCAAAATCATAGCCCCATATTTCCTGGAGAAAGGTTTTACGGGAGATCACCTCTCCAGGATCTTGAAACAATAAATTCAAAATAGCGGATTCTTTTTGTGACAGTTCTGTAGACTGACCCTCATAACAGACATAATGTTTGGTAGCGTCGAAGGTGAATCCCTTTGAGTTAAAGATTGAAATGGGAGGTTGGTGACTACGACGTATGAGACTTGCCAGCCGGATCAGTAATTCCTCTGAATGGAAGGGCTTGGTGAGATAGTCATCTGCACCTACTTCAAATCCTTTGATGCGATGATGAATTGCAGATTGAGCAGTCAGGAATAGGATAGGGGTCTTATCACCATTGTGTCTGAGGCGTTCACAGATTTCAACCCCGGTGATCTCAGGCAATAGCCAGTCCAGGATTATGGCATCAAAGGCATCCCTGGTGATAATATCCCAGGCACTTTTGCCATCGTGGGCAGTAGTGACGGTGTAATTATTCTCTCGTAAGAGGCTACCTAAATGTTTAGCCAACCTTTTTTCATCTTCGACAAGTAGAATTTTCATGGTGTCAACTTAACTTTCAACATGCTTAGAGAACAATATTATCAGATATAAAAAAAGGGGAGGACCAGCCTCCCCTTTCCTCTTGATCGGAGATCTTTTAGTCGTGCATACCTACAGCAAAATCAGATAACTGTTGCAAAGTTTTCATAGAATACTTTGTAGTGTCACCAGGTGCTGTCGCCCAACCACCCTGACCACTTGCGTCAACGTGACAGCCGTAGCAAGCATATTGTAGACTAATCATGGCTTTACCACCAACTGTGCGTACTGTAGCTCCATCATCACTGTACATATTGTAATCTGCATCAGTATTGATATCCCAGAGGTGAGCTTTTACATCACCAACATAAGGACCACGTTTTTGTCCAGATTTTGATGAAAAGGGCATATGGCAACTATTACAGCTAGCCATATCATTATGCTTCATTGTTGTCTTACTTGCGTGACAATCAGTTCCACATGTTTGTTGGATTGCGTCTCCACTCCAAACAGTACGTTTGTGAGGATCGTGACAGGTTATACAAGACATTTGACCGTCATTGTAGTGACCTGTTGTGATAAATTCATCATACTGTTCATGGTGCTTGGTGAATCCACCCTTGGCTGCAATGGATCTGTCAGCATTACGTGTATGACAATCCCCACAAAGGTCAGTCACATCATTTGTACCTTCCAGACGACTGGTTGTCACACGGTCAATGTATTGTGTTTCCCCATCAACTGCATGTTGGCTTCCCTGACCATGGCAAGCTTCACACTGGATTCCGCCAAAAGCGAAGTAATCCATAGTTTCTGCTGCATCGATATCGAGATGAACTTTCAGCCAGGAGCTATCTGGGTTGGTTGTTTCAACACCACCAGTAGTGTGGCATT
The DNA here is from genome assembly GCA_018650795.1 of Fidelibacterota bacterium. Taxonomy (GTDB): domain Bacteria; phylum Fidelibacterota; class UBA8477; order UBA8477; family JABMPR01; genus JABMPR01. The sequence goes on along the minus strand of JABIFG010000317.1, from coordinate 4,018 downwards.
TGAAACAGGAATAGTTGTATTTTTTGATATCAGTTGCATTTGCATGATAATCGTTAAAACCCCAGTCAACACCAACATCTCCACCAAAGAAGTTGTGTTGGTTGCCACCTGTTGCAGGATACATGCTACCAGCAGTACCCATGACATGACCATCAGTACCTACAAAACGTGCTTTCCAACCAAATCCACCAATTACACCAGCAACCTCATCCCAACCGCCGGATATGAAGTCTGGAAGTGTTAGGGAATTATTTACAAATGAAGGGTATGTTGGGGCAGCGCCGTCAACAATGTTGAATTTGTATGGGTGGCCGCTATCAATGAAATCTGCATAGATATCGGTGTGGCAGTCACCACAAGCAGCTGAACCGACGTGAGCAAGATCTGGAAGTTCTTCATCATCTTTAGTGTCCTCACAGCTCCACATAAACATGACGGGTAAAACGAGTAAAAGGGTAAAAAATTTGTTCATGGTATTCTCCTGTTAAATTTCTTGGGAAAAAGATAATAATGGCAACGCATCGCAATAGCATGTATTGTCAAGATGAATGAAATTTAATTTATGAGTTATGTTTCATAAATTGAATACCTGATGTCGAATGCTACAAAAGTATCCTTTTCTGAAAGAGTTGTTTATTCACTTGCTCACGGATGGTGATAATTCTATTTTCGCCCGCCTTCGTGGGGCTCAGTCCCACTTCGGCGGGCAGGTCCGCAGAGGGTATGAAAAGAGGGCAGGGTAGCTCAGTTGGTTAGAGCATCGGCTTCATAAGCCGGGTGTCGGCGGTTCAAATCCGCCCCCTGCTACACCACGTAAGTCCTTGATAATATTAATATCAAGGACTTTTTTATTTACTCTACAACAACCTTGAAAAGTGCACTTATGTGCTCACTGTTACTCACCTTTACTCACCGTTAAGCATAAAATGTATACGCTTTTGCGTATACGTTTTGGTTGTAGATAAGACTTCATTGTGATATGACGGACTAAAAAAATGTATACTCATCCTCAATGCATGCTGACAATGGGTATGCATGAGCGGGGTTTCTGTTGTGCATATGTATCTATCTGCTATCTTCCACACTTTGCAGTAATAGATCAGGAATGAGGCGATATATGATGATAGATATTATCTTTTCTGCATTTGTAAAAGTAGATGTGAAAAACATAGTTTCCCCATCGTGAACACAACGACTTATGAGTAGGCCATTATAATATGAACCTTTCCCAACTCGAACAGTATCTCTCCAAAGCCGCCTGGATTCTCAAAGGTCCTGTGGATGCATCAGATTTTAAGGTCTACATTTTTCCTTTATTATTCTTCAAACGAATATCAGATGTTTATGATGAAGAATATGCTCAGGCATTAAAAGAATCTGAAGGTGATGAAGAATATGCCCAATTAACAGAGTTCCATAGGTTTGAAATCCCAGAGGGTTGTCACTGGAATGATGTCCGTGAGCAGACCACTAATGTCGGGTTGGCCATTGAAAAAGCACTTCGAGGGATTGAACAAGCCAATCAGAATCATCTCTATGGCATCTTTGGAGACGCCCAATGGAGCAATAAGAACAAGCTATCAGATCGACTCATGGTGGATCTCATTGAACACTTCTCCCAATACGACCTGGGGAGCCAGCAAGTTGAAACAGATCTTCTGGGACAAGCCTATGAATACCTGATCAAACACTTCGCCGACCTCACCAATAAAAAAGCAGGGGAGTTCTATACTCCAAGATCAGTTGTTCATCTATTGGGACTGATCCTGGATCCCCATCAGGGCGAGACTATCTATGATCCAGCCTGCGGTACTGGTGGTATGCTCTTGGAATGCGTGAACCATCTGCGTGAGAATGATGAGGACTACAGGACATTGAAACTGTATGGCCAGGAAAAGAATCTGACCTCTAGCTCCATCGCTCGGATGAATATGTTCCTACACGATATAGAAGATTTCCAGATCTATCGCGGAGATACTCTGCGCAATCCCGCCTTCTTTGAAGCCGATGGACTCAAGACCTTTGATTGTGTTATCGCCAATCCTCCATTTTCTTTAAAGGACTGGGGAGCAGACGTATGGGCCAATGATCCCTTTGGACGGAATATTGCCGGTGTTCCTCCTAAAGGGAATGGTGACATGGCCTGGGTACAGCACATGATCTCATCAATGAATGCTAAGGGACGCATGGCTGTGGTTTTACCTCACGGAGCGCTATTCCGGAAAGGGGCAGAGGGACGGATCCGTCAAGCCCTGTTGGAACAGGATCTTCTAGATGCTGTGATCGGTCTAGGACCAAATATTTTTTATGGGACCCCATTGGCACCCTGTATTATGGTGTTCAAGAAGTCAAAAACTGCGGGAAATAGTAAAAAAGTCCTGTTCATTGATGGCTCGGACCAGATCCGGGTTGGCCGGGCTCAGAATTATCTGGAACCTGAACATGTAAAACAATTATTCAGCTGGTTCCAAGACGGGGCAGAAGTTGAGAATTATGTCCATTTGGCTGAGATGGATGAAATCCAAGAGAATGACTTCAATCTGAATATTCCGCTCTATGTGGAAAAGATCATCGAGGATAATCTGCCCAGCGTGGAGGAAGCCTTAGCCGATTTAAAACAAGCCTGGTCTGAAAGCCAAAAGGCTGAAGAAAGGTTTAAAACGATCCTGAAGGGATTTTTAATATGAGGCCTGCAAAAAACAAGACCATATATTTCCTTGGTGCTGGGTTCTCATTCCCGGCTGGGGCACCTACCCAGAGCCAACTAACGAAAGAGATATTCAATTTTGATATTGAACATTTCATAGCTGAACACGGACATCACTATCCGGACCCTACCAAAATCAAAGATCTTTCCCCTGTAAAAATGTTTATCGAAAATGACTTTCTATTGAAGCTTGATAATGCTGATCTGGAGGATATTTATACCCCAATAGATCGCTGCATCATTGAAGGAACATCTTTCAAAGGTAAAACTCCCCGTCAGCTATCAGATTTACGCGTGAAACTTAATGCGATCATTTCCTTGATCATGGATTCCAAACTACGATATCCAGTAGCGGATGCGTATATAACTAAGCTCGCGACTCATATAGTAAAATCTAACAAAACTACTGATAAATCAGTGGTGATGACATCCAATTGGGATATTCTTTTAGATAATAGCATAACTGACATTATTCAGGGCACTGGCGATGTTGTTGACTATTGTTGTCACTTCACAAATAGCAATGATGGAGCACCCTTTCCTCCTCCATTGGTTGCAAAAACAAGAGGCCATCAAAACCACAAAATCATAAAGTTACACGGTTCTCTAAATTGGTTGTGGTGCAGTAATTGTGGGCGAATCTTGGTCAAGCATGGGGAAAAAATAGCACTTCGATCTTATCTAGGGCAAGCAACTTGCCGATTCTGTGAGACAGAAACCTTGACGCCTCAAATTTTGATGCCCACATTCCTAAAAGATACAAGTAATACCCAATTAAAAAATGTCTGGAGCCAAGCTGGGATAGAGTTAACTGAGGCAAAAAAGATTGTGTTTATGGGATATTCCTTCCCGCTTGCAGATTTTGAAATCAGGCAGCTATTTGCTCGATTTGTCAAACCTGAGACCCAGATTGAGGTTGTACTAAATGACAAGAGTGATCGTAAGAAGTATGTTGATATTAATGAAAATCTACTTCCTGGGATTCTTTGGAATCTAGCTTCGGATAGGTATAAAAGATTCTTTGCCAAGAACCAGCCGACGTTCTGCTATGATGGTGTTGAAAAATATATCGATGATAATTTTAGTGAGGTTCAAGAGTGAACCAGCAACAGTTAGAAAAATACCTCTGGGGAGCCGCCACCCAACTGCGGGGGACCATCGATGCTGGGGACTATAAACAGTACATTTTCCCTTTGCTGTTCTTCAAACGTATCTGTGATGTCTATGATGAGGAATATGAGACTGCGCTGAGTGAGAGCGATGGCGACAATGAATATGCCGAATTTGCCGAGAATCACCATTTCCAGATTC
>JABIFG010000316.1 GCA_018650795.1 Fidelibacterota bacterium | reverse complement strand
TCCTTTAATGCCATCTTGGGCAATTTAAATCTAAACTTTTCAGTGATGTTGCTGGAGTGGGGCTTGCTTCTAAATACCTGTAACTAATTGAGAACAAGTTATTTCCACGTCAACTAAATGGCTATTGCCAAACATCTAACTGCTTACACTGTTTAAATATGCAATCAGTGTGCCAATTTGATTAATTTGGGGTATTGTGGTTTTATGAAGAAAAAATGGAGGGATTTGGTGGCTTTTTGCCGAAATAACTCTGGCCGTCAGGGGGGGGCGGCAAAAATTGCTGGTGCTGAATGGTTGTGGTGATTGAAGGTTGCTTGTGAGAGATCAAGAGAGTGTAAGAGTGGTATTAATAGTGAGTTGAAGGGCTGGCAAATAAAAAACACCCCACTCTCGAAACCAGTAACGAGAGTGGGGTGTCACCTTGCGGCTATCGAAAGATTACCCTTGGAGTAGTTGCATCACCTGCTGTGGTGCAGCGTTCGCTTGGGAGAGCATTGCCGTACCGGCTTGCTGCAGTACCTGTGCCCGACTCAATGCAGCTGATTCAGCGGCAAAGTCTGCATCGACGATCCTGGAGCGGGCGGCCGAAGTCTGTTGGGAGACCGACATCAGGTTATCGATGGAGTACTCCAGTCGATTGTTGATTGCACCCAGTTCACCGCGCTGATCATTGACCGCAGTGATGGCGCGGTCAATCACATCAATGGACTTCTGTGCCATGGCAGCGGTATCAATACTCATGCTGTTGATCGAAGTACCGTAGCTACCCTCAGCGCTGACATTGGATTCAATTAGGCCATGCTCAGCAGCGCTGGCTGCAGTGCCCAGATCAATGCTGATGGGTGTTCCATTTTCTGAAGTCATCTTCAGTCCGCCATTCACAATATTGCCTGCGGCAGTCATGGCGGAAGTAGCGGAAACAGTGTCCCCCTTAGTGATGGTTAATGATATAGCCGTTAGATTTTCGATTTGGTTGGCAACGGCCGTATTTCCACCAATTTGGAGTGATGAAGCATTTCCTTGTAACTGGATTTTTTGTCCTGAAATAGTTGCAGTAATTCCGGTTAAATCAGTCTTATCGTTAATGTTCTCAGCGATATCTGCCAGTGTGGCACCGGCAGATGCTGCATCAGCAGAGACACCGTTGATCATCAGCCCGACACCAGAGTAAGCTGCGGCAGCCGAGAAATCGAGCTCAGCAGTGACGAATGCCTCTGCTTTGACACCAGTCTGATCACTAACTGCATTAATGGCATCAATTTTTGAAGCCAGTGACGCAGCCGTAGTAGACTCTTCAATAGCGACACCGTTGATGTTGACATCACCAGCACCCCAAACGGTACTTGCATTTGAGATACCCGTTCCCTCAATAGTGCCAGCCTCAGTGGATTCACGGAACCCCAGTGTGGCGAGGTCGGCATAACTACCTGTAGTGCCACGTTCAATTTTGATTGGATCGCCATTATCGGAGGAGAGGGCAAGTCTTGCGTTGGCCGAGATATTTCCACCAATTGCACTACCTCCATCGGTGACCGATACATTAGCGACACCCTCTGCAGTAACGACAAACTTTCCATCTACAACCGAGGCGGTAAATGCACCATTGCCCGTATCATTGAGCTTGCTAACCACCTCATCCATGCTGTCTGCATCACGGATTTTATAACTCTGTACCGTCTCATCAGCCATGGTCAGTGTAACGGTAATCTCTTCCGTACCGGTAATATTGCCGTCACCAGTGATTTTGGCCTCCGCAACACCGACCAGAGTAGCGGATACACCCTGAACATTCTCGTTAATAGAATTGACCAAGTTGTCCATACTGTCTGCGGTAGGTACAAATTCAGTACCTCCGGGCTTGATGATGGATTGTCCATTGATGTTGACATCATTGTAGCCGATGGATACACCACTACCGGCTGAGGTAAAGGTGCTGCCAGCGGTGAGGATCATATCGGTACCCATCAAGTCGGAATTGGTAGACCCCATACCAAGACTTTTGGTGCTCATATTCTCGATACCAAATTCAACAGTCTGGTTAGCGTCGGCACCAATCTGTAGTGCGACATCCTCCATCTCACCATCGAGCAGGGTCTGACCATTGAACTTGGTGGTCTCTGCGATACGGTCAATTTCCATCAGTAGTTGTTGGAACTCTGCGTCGAGAGAGGCGCGGTTTTCGCTATCGTTATAGGTGCCGTTGGCAGACTGAATAGAGAGTTCACGCATTCTCTGTAGTACGTTTGTGGTCTGGTCCAGCGCCCCTTCAGCGGTCTGGATCAGAGAGATACCATCATTGGCATTTCGTACTGCCTGGTCCAGCCCTCGAATCTGTGAGGTCATTCTGTTGGAAATACCCAAGCCAGCGGCATCATCCCGTGCGCTGTTGATGCGCTTGCCACTGGATAAGCGCTCCATGGCCTCGGCTTGCTCCCGTACAGCCACAGTGACGTGGCGCTGAGCACCGATTGAGGCGATGTTCGTGTTAATTACCATTGACATGATGTTTCTCCTGGTTTTCCTTTAATGCCATCTTGGGCAATTTAAATCTAAACTTTTCAGTGATGTTGCTGGAGTGGGGCTTGCTTCTAAATACCTGTAACTAATTGAGAACAAGTTATTTCCACGTCAACTAAATGGCTATTGCCAAACATCTAACT
>JABIFG010000315.1 GCA_018650795.1 Fidelibacterota bacterium | reverse complement strand
GGCACTGGAGGGGTAGTCCGGGACACGATCATTATCTGCATGGAAATTACCTGCAGAAGAGACCACCAGAATACCTGCGTTACTCAACTGCTGTAGTGCCAACTCCTCACTGAAGGAGTAGGCCGGACCACCAAAGCTGGCTACCAGGATATCCGCACCATTATCAATGGCATATTGTGCCGCCTCCAGACCAGAGGCGACATCAAAGCCAAATTTCAGTGGCATGATACTGACATTCCAGGCCACGCCGGTTGCCCCAATGCCATTATTACCCACCGCACCCACTACACCAGCAACAGCTGTTCCGTGCCCTTCTTCTAGGCCCGCGCTTGGGTCAGCATCATTATTTTTAAAATCCCAACCATGCAGATCATCGATATAGCCATTAGCATCATCATCAACACCGTTACCCGCCACCTCTCCCTGATTGATCCAGATATTAGCCTGTAAATCAGGATGATCGATCTCGACAGAGTCATCCAGTATAGCCACCACCACCTTTGAACTACCGGTTGAAATATCCCAGGCAGCTGACAACTCAATTTGGTCAACAAACCCTTCCATCCTCTTCAGCTCAGGATCATCCGGGAGTTGGTGCAAACGACGATGGTAATTCGGTTCCGCCCAATAAACCCAAGGACTTGCCAACAGTTGACCCAATAAATCATCAATCGCCTGACCTGTAGCCAAGCCCCATTTCTCAACACCCCCTTTACCAATCGGAGAAACGGTTAGAGGCTGCAGCTTTTCAATAATTATCTGCCTCTCATCAGCAGGAGCAGCCAAGTCCCAAGCCACCACAATTTCACTTTTCCCACTATTGGTGGCTTGTGCTAGCACCGGCTGCAGAGCAGTCAGCAATACCCCTTGTAAAGAGAAAACCAGCAATAAGAAACAATCTCTCATATTCATGAGACCCCATTATCTCACCAATAAAACTGAAATTGTGCTTGAAGTGCCAGATAGTGTGCATCTCTCCAGTTAATATTATCCGATGAAACACCAATTTCTCCCCAAGGCATTTCAAAGTTTATCCCTACTGCTTTAGCTATTGGCTCCAACTCCCCTCGTAAGCGGATAGCAGAGTCCCTATTCCATTCAACTCCAAGCCAGTTAAACTGATGACCTTTTGTTATTCTTGTTCGCACAGTAAGTGCCCAATCTAAGGTTGTCTGCCATTGCCCTGCTATCTTCACCTCAATCGGAAGTTGTTGTGTCAGCCTCCCTAAGCGGCCATAGTCTGGAAAAACAGGGAACCATGTTCCATGTGTGCCATCTTGCATCTCAAGAGTCGTTTTCAATGCTTGATCCCAATATATTCTTCCCAACCAGTTATCAACATCCGCCTGAAATGATAATAACCCCTGATCATATGACAAACCAAGCCCCAGAGCATATCCAATTCCATCAGATTGCCTACCTTCAGGGACTCCCAGTTTATCTAGTAGAGCATCCTGACCAGAGTAGCTCTGCTGGAACTGCAGATCATGAATATCTCTCCAACTACTCAGAGTTGCCAAATTTCCTGATGCCTGTAAATCAAGCAGGCGGAGGCTCTGCCCCTCCAAGTAGTCGCCCCTGATCGTCAGATCAAAAAATTCATTGAGCGGAAACTGAAACCCAGCTCTCAACCCGGTCACCTCATACTGAATTCCATGCAAACCCAGCTGATAGATTTTTCCCGATACTGAAGGCACCCCCAGCTGTTTATCCTGATAGAAGCGGGCTGTCTCCGGGGTAAACCGTAAATGGTACTCATTGCGGTAGAACAGCCCCAGCTGCCAATTTTCTGTAGAGACACCCGACTCCACATGAATGAGACTGACTGCATGTTCTCCCACACGATTTTCACCATCCCAATCATTGAGCAATCCGTGGATCGGAACGGCTTCGCTATAGAACAGACTATCCAGCTCCAGATAGTTCCCCCAAGTCGCTGCAACCAATGGAAAGGGCGCCAGCAATAGAGTGGCCCACCTCCCTACTATCTGACAAGCTAACCACACTCCTCTTTCGATCAGTTCAGAACCTCGGAGGTGCCATCACTATATGTGAAGTGCACACCCAGTGTAGATTCAGAAACGGTGCCTACCTCTGCGCCATTGACCGAAACGGTGCCACTCACCTCTTCGTTCTGATCTTCTATCAAGCGAATTTCCACTCCATCCTGACTGCGCACAACCAAATCGACCAAGCGCTCATTCGGCTGATCCTCATCAGCGATTCGAGCAGTAACTTCTGTTGCCGTCTGCCCATAGGCAATAACTGCTGATGCGTTCAGCTGATGATTACTTATGTCACGCTGCAGTGACAAACCGACTCGCCCCACTGGCAACAGTCCAATCTTGGCACCAAATGAGAGATTGACCAAGGTAAACCGCTCTTCCGGCTCACCATAACCGGTGAAAGGCTGAACCAAAGAGCCGTAAATATTGCCACCATTTTCAGAAAGATTATAGGTCCAATTCTGGTCCAAGGTAAACTGGTAGTGCCCCTTCCCCAAGAGATTGATCATCTGATCATCCTGATTACCAAGTTCGTTTGAATGCATAAGATTCTGCAGTGCTCTAACTACACTACTATACTCGCTCCCATCCCATGATGAGTTAACCATAAGCTGTGATGGGTATCCACTCCAAAGAGTCCCACCTAGCATGATCGTTCTTGCACTATTACCGGAAGGCGGAATGTAAGTAAAGCTCAGAGTTTCTTCATTGACAAAGGTGATAGTTAGCGACATTTTATCAGCAGAGAGTTGATAACTCCCCACCTGACTCACACTACCTACACGCGGAGGATAATCCCAGTCTGGATCAAACCGTGCCGCTACTGAGAAACTAAGCTCCTTATTTACACCATTCAACTGTGCCTCTGCTGTACCATGCAATGCAACATATTTCATTTTCAGGTCATTATTGAGATAATTATATGAATAAAAAATTTCCTGATTTCCAGACCAGTAAGAGCTGCTACTCAATTCACCGACTAAATCCATTTCTCCTGCCAACTGGAACCCACCCAAATAAGAAAGACTGTCTCCACTACTTGCATCTTCCAACATCAAATCAACATCTAATTCCATCTCCAGAGTGTCTACATAGAGATCAGCCACCTTAAAACTGATGTATGATGTGCCCGATTCCGAGAAGGCCAATCGCTGCTTCAGACCAATCAAAATTCGCCCACCTGTGACGGAGAGGCGGTTCCTGTTTACACTCTCACCCACCCATCCATTAACATCCAGTGCCAACAGCGGTCCCACAAAGCTATCCTGCTCAGGAACGGTGACCGTCATATCGACCTGATCCCCTCCACCATTGGCCGTTCCACTCATAGTATAGGTAACTCGGCCTCCATTGGAAGATTCTGAAATGACACCACTGCCTGTTCCACCAGAGGAGGAGAGATCATAGGTATAGCTCCCACTACCGCCAATCAATGCAGGATTTGTTTTATCCAGATAAAGATCCATCAACAACCCAACCCCTTCCAGCAACCCGTCCATCTGCTGATCCATCATTGCATCTGCCGTCTGATCCCAGAGTGACAACTCATCTGTAAAGGTTTGAGCTGGATCTGACAAGGCCTCAACACCGGCTGCTCGAATCTCATTCACCAGGCTACGCGCCTTAACAGTCGCACTGTTTCCCGCGTTGGGGCTAAGTGTATTCACTGTAATTGCTGCCAAAGAAGATTCTGCTTGGTTTCCTGCAAAATCAACCGCTCTGGCACTATACTGGTGTGTACCATTGTCCAAGGGGTCGAACTCCAGCTCCATTGTATAAGGGGGCGCAATATCGATTGCTACAACCTCTGCCCCTTTCAGCAGTTCAACTCGAGCCAGCTGATCAGTACTGCTGACTGTAAAAACAACATCCTCTGTGGTCGTGACTGTGGTAGGTGCTGCAGCAAGGGTAATAACCGGGGGGGTTGTGTCCGTTTCTATGGCTACTTCCAGCTGTTTCTCTACTGTTTCAACCAGCTCATCCAGTGAGTTGTATATCTTGACGGTGTAGCTGTGGGTCCCATTATCTGATGCGGTCAGGTTGAGCTCATGGTGCAGAACGCCGGTAGAGGCCTCACGAGTAACTAACGGTGTGGTATCACCGGTTCTGTAATACTCCACCTTTGCCACATCACTATGGTTGGAGAGCATAGGCATCAATAATATGCTACTTGCAGTAACCACATTGGCTTCACTTTCAGTAGAGTAGGAGCTCAGTACCCAGCCAAAGGTCTTGCTATAAATGTCATTGCTAGTGGAATTATAAGCATCCTGTCTCCCTACTTTCTTGACCAGCCCCATGCTTGGAGCATACCAGTAAAGTACAATATCACGACTAGACTCCTCCATCACCTTCAAACATCCCTCGAAGGTGCCGGCTGGAGTATTGACTACCTCCAGCCCCAGCACCGTGCGTTTAGCCAAGGTATAACAAGGGGACGCACCCTCCATACTCAGAGTTTCACAGGCGCCCTCCTTAGCCCAGACCTCTCCCCGACTCATCGTTGCCGGCAGTACCATCACAGGATCACTCCATGTCGTAGATGCACTCAGACTTTCGCTATAGTCATAATGGCTAAAATATCGCTTCTCTATCAACCCCAGTCCGGTAACAGAGTCTATTTCAAAAACCTTTACCCATTCTGCATTCGAATTATCGTACCTCTCCCGTACAATCACCTGTTCAGTAATACCATTTCCCACTCTTTCTGAAGTACGATAGAGATTCATCGCATCAGATTCAGAGGTTGTCGGAAGCAGCCGTTCATAGACCCTCACTTGATCCCCTTTAGGGAGGAAGTCACGAAAATCATAACTGGATGCCGGCACCCCGGACTCTGCAGCAACAGTTGCAACACGATCAGCCAGCTCCTGGAAATTGGTGTTGACCTCGGCAGCCACAGCCTTTGTACCCGACTGGAAGATATGGGCAACTGGATCACCAGTGGCCGCCATTACTGAACTACTGGCCAGAATAGAGATTATAGCCAGTGAGAGAATCGTTGGTTTCATGTATATTCCTTTTTGTATCGAATTTGGTTTGTCGATCTAAATCTAGCGTTATTCCCAAGCACCTTGGTCCCAGCTCAGCTCATCCCAGGCTCCACTGGTAGATGATGCGGTCAGTTGAATAGTTACCGTGGCACTATCTGACTCTCCTCCTGATTGAATTTGATAGGTAAATTGATCTTCACCTCCCGATTCTCCAGAATTTGGTGTATAGAAGAAAAGCCCCCCATCCTCCAGCACAACTGTCCCCCGTAAAGGTTGGGCCTGAATAGTAAAGACCTTATTGCTTCCATCCGGGTCATCTCCACGTAAATAGCTCCCGGTTACACCACCAGACGTCTCCATAGATAGTGTCATGGGGAGCGCTTGCGGTTCATCCGGTTGAGGAGATACTGCTAAAGTAACAGTAGCGGGAGCTTGAGCATCAACACGTCCATCATTGAGTGTAAAGACAAACTGATCTGTACCATAAAAATCCTGTTGTGGATGATAGGTAAATCCCCCTGAAGACTCGACAACCACAGTTCCATTCATTGGCTCTGTGACTAAACGAAAAACTAAGGTATCCGATACGTCTTGGTCACTCCCCAACAACTGTCCACTAAAGAGAATATCTTCATCCAATAAAAAACTTGAATTAGTAACTTGTGGACGATGGTTGATTCTGGTCATATAGAGAAATACTCCATCTCCAATTTGAATGTCTCTCAATGAATTAAGCCAGACAGGTACTTCCCGTTGATAGGATTTCCAAGTCTCTCTATCCCAGCTCCAGAGCGCATCTGCATCACGCTGCTCAAGGTAACCAGCCAGATTATTTTCTGCACCTTCAACTCCCAACAGATTCCAGCCACTGCTAAGGTCAGTAACTTCACCACCCCAACGACTCCAACTACCTGAAAAGGTATCTGTGGCATCTTCGCTCATCAACACCCAATACCCTTTCGATGGATCCACCATACTCAATGGGTTCACATCAACTTCCGGTGTAGCAGGGTGATATGAATGCCAAACATTATCGCTCATTCCCCATACAGAGATGACCTTAGGAGTAGAAGCCAGAATTGATGCTATTGAATCACTGCTATCGGCATGAACGCTAATCAAGTTCCACCCTTTATCCAAATGACAACTATGGCATTGAACAGACTCTGTCGCAACAACTGAAAAACTCAATAACCCAAACAGAAGAGCAATAAACAATGAACCAATCCAATGTTTTAGAAACATTATTGAACCTACCTCAATCCGACACGGATCCTAGAGAAACAGGGGGACGCCAACGTCCACACAAAAATAAGAAGACACTACTATAACATTAGTACTATAACATTAGTAGTGTTCTTTCTCCAATTCTAGGACCACCCTGTCAGCTACTCACTTATAGAGATAGTAACCATACGCCATCTCAACCTGTTGCAGAGAGTTGAGAAATTGGGGGGTACCTGCACTATAGCTCTGCCACTGCTCTGCACTCCATCCCCATATTGACTGAACGCCATTCACTGCACTCAGCGTCGAGAGTGTGTCGATGCCATCTATCG
>JABIFG010000314.1 GCA_018650795.1 Fidelibacterota bacterium | reverse complement strand
TGGTATAAATCATCCCCAACCAGTTGACCATTTGTGACTCAATCGGTAATATCTGCGCCTCAATTCCCCTGTAGCTCAGTTGGTAGAGCAAAGGACTGTTAATCCTTGGGTCACAAGTTCGAGTCTTGTCGGGGGAGCCATATAAAACAACGTCTTATCTAGTTTTCTAGGTGGGCCGTTTTTGTTTAGGTAGCAAATAGGTAGCAAGTGATTTTTTTAGTGCTAGGGGCAAACGCGTGTGTATATAAGTTTGCGTATTAGGCTTGCGCGAATCTGTCGATTTTTCCCTTAAACAAGCTAATGGGTATGATATGAAGAAAATAATTATCTTTTTGGTTGCCCTTGCCATTCTGGGTGGCTGTAGTGGAGTGCCTAAGAAACAGTATACAAGGGCTGAGTGGTTAGATATTACCAGTAGAACCTATGAAGGTACGTCAGCTGGTGATGTATTTAGTGACATTGAAACCATCTTTAAGATGGCTGATGAGGAGGATGTTACGTTCGTTCATACTGAAAACAGCATCATTGTTGATAGAAAGATTTCAATGTATTTGGTGATTGCGTATGTGAGTGGTTTTTACCGCTGGCATATAAGTGTGCATGAGAAGGAAGGCAGGGTCATTGTAAGTAGTCATGTAGAGTCTTTCTTGAATGGCTCATCTGGAGCAATGGTTGGAAATACTTACATACCATCATCCAGTGGTGGTAGTGGTGGAGCGCCAGTTACAAATGTTGATTCGTATAAATTATTCTGGTCAAGGCTGGATTTTTTGCAGGGAAAGAGTGCGAAGTGGTATACATGTGAAGGATATATGAAGCATAAAAATGTAGATAAAAAGGGTTATGAATATAGTTCTTGGGATGGACCGGAAGATCTCTGTCTTAATGTGTCAGACAATGTTCCAGAGTAGTGATGGTGTCGGGGCGGGATAGCCCCATTGCTACCCCTCAATAGCCGGCTGAAAACTATTCTAGTTCAGCTATACGCCCCCTGACCCTAATCATAAAATCACTCACGCTTTCAGACTTCATACGGTGAAGAGTATCCCCCCGCTGATCTGAATCTCCATAGATGGTTGCGGTTGATGCAAAGCGTATGGTTTTACCCTCACCTGCTTTTGTGAAGTCGTGGGTACTAAACAGGATCATATTCATTCTGATAACTCGAACACTTCCTTAAACGCATTTTCCGCATCTGCGGCGGCCTGTTCCTCGCTCTCTATAGTTCTGAGTCTGGAGGGGTCAGAGAAACCGTCTGCTGCTTTATCTGCTGTAGCGGTAAGAATGGAAAGATCGGAAGCAGTGGTGATCAGAGCATCTCTTTCACTTACTAGGTCGGCGGCATACATCCTTGTGTAGTCATCCATGAATCGCGCACTAACCTCATCAGTAAGGCCACTCAATACGGCGGGAGCTTGGCTGATTGCCGCCATGCCCTGACCGTCCTCCCGACTCATAATATCTTTAACGGTAGCAAGTCGAGCTTTCTGGTCCATTCCGCGCAGAGTTGCCCTTAATTCTCCAGCATAACTATTCTGCGTTAGATTCAATCTTTGATTAATGCGATTATCAATATCCTGTGCTGCTGCCCCCTGTAGGGCAACAATCCTATCTACGGCATCTGCTGTTTCTTTGCGTAACCGCTTGGATGATTTCTCGACTCTCTTAAAGTGGGCGGCTGTGGTTTCTGTGGGTGATTTGGTTGCTGCTATATCACCTAATGACTTTACGGCCTGTTCAATACGCTGTGCCTCTCTCAGTAGATGGGTGGAGCGTGTGTTTTTGCTTGTACGGTCGCTAATTTTCTGTGTGATTTGGTAAACAGTACCGTGATACTTTGAGTTTGGTTTTTGCATGGTGGTTTCCTTTATCTAATAAAACTGCATTTGAGGTTTGTGGGTATTTCGACCCTGTGTAGGGTGTGGGCTATAAGCCCTGCAACTGCGTTCGCACGGTCATCATGCCCATTGGGTGCATGATCTATAGAATCGCGCCCTGAACGGCTTGTGCGGCGTTCTAAGCCCATAAACTGAAGCATTAAACGATCATCAGGGGGTAACTCAACACGACCCGAATTAAGCATTGGGAGAGTGTCTTGATAGAGGCCAGATTTAGCCTGTTCTGAGGTTTTGTATTCGATGCGCCACTTCTGGAATTCATCACGGGGCCATGATCCACCATAACGATCTCCATGCACCTCTAGTATCTTGTAGGTTTTGAGTATGGCTGTGTACTCCTCAACAATGACCGATGGAGTGCCACGCTGACCACGCACCAAATCAACCACAACCGTATTCTTTTCCATGTGACCGATAGCCATAGTGAACTCATCCTGACCACCGCCAGCACTATCAACAAAAGAAAAATAACTATATTGATTGTCGTAGGGTAACTCCAATGGACTACTACGCATTAGAGACTCAATGACCTCACGCGATACAAATGCCTCTACATCATTCCTGAACTGGCCTAACCACTCAGCCTGTGCCGCTTCTGGATCGTCCTGTAATGCTTCTTCGATGATTCGAGTGTTAAGCGTTGGATTGAAATCAGTAGTTGCACCCTGTACCACTAGAACATCATCACATTGCCCGTAGTGCTTGCGGTACTTCTCATACAACAGGCCGCGCTTTGAATAGGGAGAACTGAAGCCGATCAATAGGCCGTCAGTGGTTGCCAGTGCGGGTATTGCTGCTCTGTATGTCTCTTTATCCGGTGTTGCGCTGCTGTCATTACGGAAGAATGCCACCTCATCCATTAACACAGCCAGCAGGGTACGACCACGTATAGCTCTAAAGCTGTTGGTATGCACTTCGATAGATACATGGTTGGTGAACTCAATACCCTCGGTGTTCATCTTCTCAACCATGCCAGCCAGTACAGGGGAGTTTTCTATCATCCCCCTGATATATCCCAGTGCTACTTTTGCCTGTTGCCGATCCACTGCGAGTAGGGCGATAACGCCCCTTTCACCGGGGGATAACTTATTTGCCAGCCCTGTAATGGTTGCACCCACGGTAGCTAGATACACGGCTGTAGCGCCTGCTGTCTGAGTCTTTGCACTACGTCTACCCGCTACTACCCATAGCTCTCTAGCTCTACTCTTAGGGGCTGTGCGACCTCCTGCTAGACTGCTGAATAGTCGTGATCTCTTTGGTTCCATCGGTATAGCGAAAGTACCGGATAGTATGGCCCTCCATGCTTCCCAGCTCTCACCTTGGAAGGTATCGCCCATAAGGTCGGGGTGATCCATGAAATCGAGTATGTTCACTCTTTGGACTCACTCATTGCATTGCTGATTATGTCGTTAAGGCTTTTCTCTCTAGTGACTCTGGATAGCCCTAGCTTTGCATATAGCCCCTGTAGACTGTTGGCGGCCTGCACCCATCTGGCAACATCAAAGCATCCATCCTGCTGGGCTAACTGCTTTTCTTGCTGCACTAACCAGTATTCCAACCATAGGGAGCGTTCAACCAATGAGCGTTGCTGATAGGAGAGAATATCAATGCCACCAAGATCATCAGTTAAAGCCTGATAGCGTTCCCTCATCTCTTTAGCGATAGCGGTGCGGCTATCCAGCTCAGACAGCCAACCATATCTATCCTTTTCTGGCACTGCTTGTATCTTGGACATAATTACGCTCTAGTTGCTACTTATATGCTACATATTTTCAGCCAATAAACATAAGTACGCAATATCACATAGCTTTTAATAGCTTAGAAGGGGACTAATAATCCTTGGGTTTATCGAAAGATAGCGAAATAGCAGAGGGTAGCCCCGATTTTTTACCCTATTTCTACCCCCCTTAAATGGTGGCAAAACATCAACTGCTGACGTTAGCGAAATAATGAGTATTTACATCTGCCCCACATGCTGAAAAACTAAAAACTAGAATATCTATAAAACTACATAAGCTGATAATCTAAGAAAACTAGGGAAACTAGACACACACAAGGTTTCACAGTTTTTCCAGTTTTCACAGTTTAACCAGAATTCAGCTTTTCAGTGTATGGGTTAGATTTTTGCACCAGACTTGGCTGTAGCCTTATTCAGACGATATATCTGTTTGTTATGCTCACCAGTACGGAACAGCCAATATTGAAGCGCCCCATTGCCAGTGCATTTACTGAGTACCTTGTTGACTCTCTTGCGCGCCTCTGCGGTACGCTCTGCAACCTCTTTGGTTAGTTCAGTCTTGAGAGCAATACCCCCTCGAATACATGCCACAATCTCATTCACGATATGAATGTTCTCTGTCACAAACTGCTTACTATCGCTTAACTCTCTTTCCCGCTCCGCATCAGCAGCAGAAACAGCCGTAACACTACCCAGTAACTCAAAATAGCTTTGCCCCTCCTTTCTGGTGTAACTGTAAGAAGCATTAAGCGCAACATCACCCCTAGATTTCTGATGCTCAAAAGTGATTGTTCTGGTGCTTTCTCCTTCTGATACCTCCAGCGTAAAGGCACAATCAGCATCATCAATTAGATCAGTAGTGCCAGAATAGATCGACTTACCCTCACCATCCTTATGCTTGTTTACATGAGAGAGCATTATCAGCGTACCGCCTTGCGTTATGAATGGACGGGTATACATCCCAAACTTACGCCCACCCTTTTTATCCATGTGATCGACAAATTTCTTAACCGTATCGAGTATCACGATAGTGTTTCCAGCTTCTCCAGCTTCTACACGCTCCTCTAGCAACTCCTGAAGCATATCTGGGGAGAAAGCTACATCAGCATTGCCTTCAAATCCTCCTCCTATCATTTCAAAGCCGTACTTGTCAGCAAGCTGTAGCTTCTGAGCAAACCCTTTGCCATGATCATCAGCATTGAGATAGAAAACATTTGAAGGGTCTATGTCACCCTGCTTAATCGCTTTAATCAGTAGATAAATAATGAGCAGCGTCTTTCCTGCATTGGTCTGGGCATAAATCAAGGTTGACTGTCCTTTGATAGCAATACGTCCCAATACAAAAATATCATTTTCCATCTTACTCAGTAGTTCCTCTGCTTTTCCTTTCATTGAAAAATCCTTAAAAGTAAATTTACGCGACTTTCTTTGATTGCCAACTTGTTCTAACGGGTTAGTCATAGGTCACCTCTTCAATTGCATTCAAAATACGCTGACTGGCTACAGTGAGTCGTTTAATTGCGTTAGGGTTCAGAGAACCCATTTTCAATATGGTGTCAGCGCATATCTGAACAATCATTATTTCTTGATAGAGCGCCGTTAATATAGTGCGCGGCATGAAGCGTTGCCCTTTAGGTAGCGGCTTCTGATTTGAGTAGCGGATATTCTCAGGGAATAAGTCGGGCATTGTTAGTCCGACTGAACCGACAATCTCTGTTGGGTGGCAATTGTGTGACCAACACTTCAATAATATGCGCCCATCATCACCTTCACTGATCGATAGCTTTTGTCCTTTGCTGCCGTGTGCTGGACAACAGGCTACCCATTGATTTGGTCCGGTCGGTTTTACCCTGTCTAGGCGTGATAGAAGGTTATCAAAGATCATCTTTTACCCCCTTTGTTAGACCCAACAGGATCGGGTAAGGGTCTAATGGGTACTCTTGTGATGAGGTAGGTGCGGGGGTATGATTGCATTGTTGCTTGCCAGTAACGAAAGCCGCCTTATGAGGTCTAGCCACCTCGGCGGTATTTTTTTGGGCCATTCATTCACCCCCGCTAGAAGTCTTGATATTTGACTCAATCCACTCAAGAACATCTACTGCACGGTAACGTACATGACGGCCTAGCTTTACGAATTTAGGGGCTTCACCCGCCCATCTAGCTCGCTCCAGTGTCGCTTCTGATTTTCCAGTGTAGTCAGCTAACTGCTTTTGAGTTAGAAGGGATGGTAGGTCTTCTCTAGTTTCTGCAATTGTGTTCATACTTTTTCCTCGTTTATTAAAACAACGAGGGCATAATCACACTCACTAAAAACTACTTGTAGTTGGGGTAAAAATTATTTAACTGTAATCTTTGTAAATCTCGATGAGATCATCCCCAAGGCTTTTTCCAATCTCCAGATACCTCTTAGCCTCATCAGAGTCCTTCATCTTCAGCCATACACTTTGATACACCTGAGAGCCAGACAATTCATAAACTTTTCCAGCTATCCCGCACGCCGTAAGTTTTGATTTACTGCCGTCCTTTTTCTCGCCACTATTAATCAAGCCTAGACCGGCACCTTTAAGTTGCGCGACTAACGCCAATATCACATGCCTTTGCTCTTCTGTTCTTCTTGTTGGCGGCGCACCAGCAGGGCGCACTGGAATGTCTTGAAGTAGCTTTGTAATCAGCTCTTGGGTTTCAGGGTAGTTTTGCAGAGGCACACCATCATTAAACATCTGTATGAGAGTTTTCGGATTCCCCTCCATGTAATCAGCGATGGCACTATGAATGAAGTTTGGGGTACTCATGCTGCCCCCCTCATTGGAACCACTACAGATTCAGATTCAGATTCACCACTCACCATTCGCTCAATCTTGCGTAGCGCCTCCAGCTTCTCTTCAAAATAGTCATAATGGATATAGTGCTGATTCTGCACACCGCCTTTAGCGTTACTCTGTAGTTGCCCTAACGCCTCTTTGCTTACTCTATATGGCATTGCTGACAGTCTGGTTGCTATCGTTGCCCTAATGGTTCCACCTGTAAATGGTGCGCCCTCTAATTCTTCAGCTTTCTCCATTTTCTGAGATACCAGCTTGACCACATCGGAGATA
>JABIFG010000313.1 GCA_018650795.1 Fidelibacterota bacterium | reverse complement strand
CTCTGGGATGAACGCGAGTTTGTCACTATTGAAGGGGAGGTGCTCTTTCCGGGAACTTATCCGGTTTCACGTGGTGAAACACTTTATGGTTTGATGCAACGGGCTGGAGGAGTGACCGATTACGCCTTTGTTGAGGGTGCGGTCTTCATGCGCGAGCAGCTACGAAAAAAAGAGCAGAAAGAGATGGATGCAGTCGCAAACCAGCTGGAGAAGCAGATCAGTGCAATCTCATTGGAAGAGTCTGCAGATGCCACTCAGAAGGGTGAAATTGCAACAGCCAAAGAACTGGTTGCTCAGCTTCGGACATCTCCGGCGCTGGGAAGACTTGCTATTGAACTGGGTGATCTGATCCATAATCCCGACCAGAGCCTGACGATCAAAGGGGGAGACCATTTAGTGGTTCCATCGCGCTCACAAGAGGTTACCGTATTGGGTGAGGTTTTTTACCCAACATCCCATATGCATGAATCCGATAAAAGTCGTCTCGATTATGTCAATATGAGTGGAGGCGCAACCAAACTGGCGGACACCTCCAACGTCTATGTGGTGCGGGCTAACGGAAAAGTGCTGGCAGCCAAACGAATTGCCTGGTTCCGTGCCGCGCATGATGAAGAGATTCGCCCTGGGGACACCGTTGTTGTGCCACTGGATGTGAAACCCACGAACTTTATGGCAAGCCTGAAAGATATTAGTCAGATACTCTACCAGTTGGCAACAACAACGGCGGCACTACAGACTGTGGGGGCGATTTAATCTATAGTTAATAATGAAAGCTTTTTTACTGATACCTGCTCTTTTTATATCAACCGAATTATTGGCCGTGCAGGGAGGGCCAGAACTTAACCGTCATCTGGTGTCGATGTATGGTGCAGGAGAAGGTGAGGTGTGGGGGCAGCTCGACTATGTGGATGACTCTTTTAATGTTTTTGGATATGGCAGTAGCAGCTCTGGAATTAACTATAGTGCCGGGGCGAGTTTGGGTGGTAAATTAGCATTTACAGACCGATGGAATGTGCAGGCAAACTATTCGCAGTTTGAAGATGAAGCATGGCGATTGACTGAGCCTAAAGTATTGAAAAGCAGCTATCGAGGTACAGAGGTAACGCTACAGCATCTTTTTTATGTTGGAGAAGGCTTTGAGTTTGCGTGGCACCTCACTTTTCGTGACCACAAAACGCTTGGTGGTGGTCATCTGAGAAAAATGCAGTTTTCTGATAGTAATTCGGATTTCTTGGTTGAGTCAGGTGGGGACACAGTTGCGGTCACGAAAACTACTAATGGTGTCATTGAGTGGGCACAGTCTATTACTGATCTTGGAAACGGGTCCGTTGAGGCTACAGGGAATAGGATTCCTGATGGAAATTACCCTCTTTCGTTAATAGGGCTCGATACAATAGATACAGACTACCTCGTCAGTGCGACGCCAAAAGATGCAGGTGTGGGGATAGGTTTTGACATTGCAACTTATCCAACTGATCAACTCCGTTTTACATTGGGTGGTGAGTTGCGGCGTGTAGATGTTGAAACAAACTATAATGTCAACTCAAGTCTACTAACACTATTGGATAACCCTTTGGTAGCAACGTTAGGGTTAGTGGATAGCTCTGTGATTATGGATCAAGTGCCGCAGCTTGAGCCGTGGGAAGAGAATCATTTTTTGATAACCGCTGGAGCAGACTGGGATGCTTATGAGGATCTATCTTTTGCGGCACAGTACACCTTCTACACCATTTCACGTGATGGGTATCAGTCAACGGTTGGTAAGGTCTCCCTAGCGGTTGAAGATCAAACCACCAACCACCAGCTGGATGGTTGGGTTTTTGTAAAACCGCAGCGTGATCTTACCCTCTACCTACATGGACGTGCCTATAGTAATTTTCTACTGGGTGATCGCCCACTTCTGTATAATGCGCGCGTCAATCATAAATTTACAGACCCCTATGGCTTTCTCTCTGTAGGGGCAGTTTGGGAATTTTAATCTATATTTTCTTAGGAGTGTTCGATGAGTAGAAGTATCTATGCAGATGGTGTTGCCAACATCACTATGGTGGATGGTGTAGTTCGTTACGATTTGGTGACCATGAGTCCGGCAAAAGAGGAAGGTAAATTTAATGTTTCGCCAGTAGCTTCTGTTTCTACATCCGTTCAAGGGATGCTGCGCACCTATGATCAACTTTCCAAGGTGATCAATAAAATGGTTGAGCAAGGTGTATTGAAAAAGACAGAGCCCTCTGAGCCAGTGGTTGAAGACACGGCCCATTGATGCTAGGTAATGGCTGTTCGAGAATAGAAGTCGTAGCGAGGAGAAGCTGATTTGAGACAGGTTTTGCCATCATTTGAGGCAAATAGTTCCTCTATTTAACGAAAAAGAGGGGGATATATGTCTCAAATCAGCTTTTCCGCAGTAGGCTCTCTATTCTCGGACAGTCATCTAGGTATATTGGCCTACTTATTGGTCATTGCCCCTGTTTCCAGCTGCTGCAAAAGTAGGTCAGTTCCCAGAGCTGACTTGCTTTTTTTGCCAGGAAAATTTTATTGTAATAGATCAAAAGGTACATGAATGAGTGTTATTGAGGTACCTAATGAGCTCTCTCAGGTGCGTGCGGTCATCAGAAAACCCCTGAGACAGGTATTGTTGCTGGGGATTGTGACTAATTTACTGATATTGGCACCTACTGTTTATATGCTGGAGGTCTATGATCGTGTTGTCTATAGCCGAAGCGAGACAACCCTATTGATGTTGACAATTCTGGTTTTGGGTGCCTACCTGTTGATGGAAGCACTGGGTTGGTTACGTTCGGCAATGCTGCATCAAGCGGGTATTATCCTTGATGTTAAACTCGCGCCGCGTCTGTTTGAAGCCACCTTTCAAGAGCGCCTGCGTAAAGGAGAAGGACTCTCATCACAGCCCTTGACGGATCTGCGTACTGTACGTTCTTTTCTCTCCTCTCCGGGAATGGTGGCTCTTTTTGATGCCCCTTTCTCAGTAATGTTTCTGATTCTGGTCTATTTGATTGACCCATTATTAGGTATGGCGGCGCTGTTTGGTGCGCTTGTACTTGTAGTAATGGGTGGAATTACAGAGCGTGGTACCCATGCGCCATTGAGTGAAGCAACTCAGCTCTCACAACAATCTCTGCACTATGCCAACAGTGTCATGAAAAATGCACAGGTGATCGACTCGATGGGCATGTTTCATCGAGTCTTTCAGCACTGGAACCAGACGCAGCAACAGTTCTTGCAACAGCAGGCGATGGCATCTGACTATGCGGGTTTAGGTGCGGCAGGTTCGAAATTTATTCAGACCATGCAAGGGTCACTACTGCTGGGGTTAGGCTGTTGGTTAACGCTAGAGCAAGATATTGACCCGATGGGTGGGATGATGATCGTAGCGTCGATATTGGGTGCCAGAGCATTAGCACCGATGGCACTGTTGATCAGCCAGTGGCGACAAGTGGTGCAGGCAAGAGATGCCTATAGTCGACTGGATCAGTTCTTACAAGGTTACCCTCAACAGGAAGCCGGCATGCCGCTTCCTCCGCCTGAAGGGAAATTGAGTGTCGATAACCTCAGTGTCGTGGCTCCGGGCAGTCAACAAGTACTACTGCGGGGTGTTCAATTTTCACTCCAGCCGGGTCAGTTGCTTGCGGTCATGGGGCCGTCAGGGTCGGGCAAGACAACACTGGTTCGGCTACTGGTAGGTCTCTGGGCGGCAACCACAGGAAAGGTGCGGTTAGATGGGGTGGATATCTATAGATGGAATAAACAGGAGCTGGGGCAGTATGTTGGGTACTTGTCGCAGGATGTAGATCTGTTTGAGGGTACATTGGCAGAGAATATTGCCCGTTTTGGGACTCCAGACCCAGAACAGCTAGAGCGGGTCGCACGACTGGTTGGGTTAACCTCAATCATAGACTCACTTGCAGCTGGGTATGAAACCGAAATCGGAGTTGGGGGGGCGGTCCTCTCTGGAGGACAGAGGCAGCGTGTTGCTCTGGCCCGGGCTCTTTACGCTAACCCCCAATATATCGTGCTTGATGAACCTAATTCCAGCCTGGATCAGGCCGGAGAAGAGGCGCTGCAGCAAACGCTGCAGCAGCTTAAGGCGCGCGGGGCAACCATTATAGTGATTACCCACCGAACCTCTCTATTGTCTGTGGCAGATCAGTTGATGATTATTCGAGAAGGTGAAATGCAGATTTGCGGTCCACGTGACCAGGTTTTGGGAGCGGCAAAGAAAGCCCTGGAGACTGCTGCAGCACAACGTAAGCAGCAGTTGGAAGGGGGGGAAGAGGTATGAAACAGGGGAATAGCTCAATTTTCGGCATCTTCAGCTATATGAAGAGAGAGCTTTTGGTGGTGGCGCTATTCAGTTTTGTGGTCAATCTACTGATGTTGGCCCCTAGTCTCTACATGCTTCAGGTTTTTGATCGGGTATTGGTGAGTCAAAACTTACTAACGCTTGTTTCGTCAACAATTATCTTGGTCTTTCTGTTGTCGGTGGTAGCATTTTCGGAGTGGGGGCGCTCCAGACTATTGGTACGTATTGGAATCCGTATGGATCAAGGGGTTAACCAGAGGCTTTTTCAATCCGGTTTTCAAGCTCAGCTGGACCAGCCGCAACCCAACCCTTCTCAGCCGATTACAGATCTTACCAATATTAGGCAATTTTTAACCGGTAATGGTGTTTTTGCATTTTTTGACCTTCCCTGGCTGCCGATCTATATTGGCGTACTCTATCTGCTACATCCGCTACTAGGTTATTTAGGGGTTATATTCGGCTGTGTGATGGGGCTGGTTGCCTGGTTGAGCCACCGGCTGAGTGCCAAACCGATGCAAAATGTACAACACAGTTGGACTGCTGTCAGCAATGATCAGCAAGGCAAGTTTCGAAATGCGGAGTCGATTGAGGTGCTAGGTATGTTTGGAGCACTTCAGCAGAGCTGGTGGCAGCGCTATATGCAGCAGTTTCTGGTGCAGGGCAAAGTGGATCGCTTAGGGCGTAATATGGGAGCGCTCAGTAAATTCTTGCGTCACAGTAAACAATCTATAGCGTTGGGTGCGGGCGCATGGTTAGTGATCCATGGAGAGCTGACCCCGGGAGCCATGATTGCCAGCAATGTGTTGATGACCCGTGCATTGCAACCGATTGATATGATTGTTAATGCATGGAAAGGGTTTGTGACGGCAAGAACCTCACATACACGGCTTCAACAGCTCCTTGAAAATTATGCAGTAGAGCCGGAGGCAGGAGTCGATCAGCCACTCAATGGTGATATTGAATTGATTGACCTAACAGCAACAGCAGCCAATCGAGAGGAACCTATTCTGTATCAGCTCTCCCTGCATGTTCAGCCAGGTACCGTAATGGCAGTAGTCGGTCCGTCAGGCTCAGGCAAGAGTACACTGGTACGTTCTATCTTAGGGTTATGGCCTCATGTTCAGGGGCGTGTACAGCTTGATGGCACCCCGGTGGAAGCGTGGGACCGAATTGAACTGGGTCACCAGCTTGGCTACCTGCCTCAGGATGTTGAATTGATGAATGGAAGTATTGCACAGAATATCGCCCGCTTTGGAGAAGTAGATTCAGAGCAAGTGATACAGGCAGCAAAACTAGCGGGCGTTCACGAGATGGTGCTCCGTTTTCCGCACGGATACGATATGGTGGTAGGTGAGTCGGGAGGTATCCTCTCTGCAGGCCAACGTCAGAGAATTGCCTTGGCGAGAGCACTCTATGGGATGCCGCCAATCGTCGTACTGGATGAACCCAATGCAAACCTGGATGAGGCAGGAGAGGTCGCATTGGTTCAGGCCATACAGCAACTCAAGCAGCAGCATCGAACGGTCATTCTGGTGACCCATAGAAAGAGTATTATCAGTGTCACAGATCAGCTATTAACTCTTGAAAATGGAAAAATTCACTCAATTCAGCAGCGCCCGGTCTTGCACAAAGAGAAATAAGTCACCATGAATCAATTGCAGCAACCACAAACAGCACTTACTGAGCAGGATATCGTTCAGGCCGCAATGGCAGATACCCGCAGAATTATGCGTAGCGGCATTATATTATTACTGATTGGGCTTGGAGGGTTTCTGTTGTGGGCAGCCTACGCACCCCTGGACGAAGGTGTGCCGACACAAGGCGTGGTATCGATCGACACCAAGCGCAAAAGTATCCAGCACCTCAGCGGAGGGATTGTCCGTGAAGTTTATGTTCGGGAAGGTGATCAGGTGGTCGAAGGACAGATATTGGTAACCCTGGAGCCAGCCAATGCCCGTGCTAAATTTGAGTCCGTACGGCAGCACTATTATGGTGTACGAGCGATGGAAGGGCGCTTGTTGGCAGAGCAGCAAGATGCAACAGAGATAGAATTTCACCCCGACCTCAATGTGGTCATGGATCAGCTACTGGTGCAGCAGCAGATTACCACACAGCGGCAGCTGTTCCACTCCCGCAGAGAAGCGCTAAACGCAACACTGGCATCGATTAAGACGGAAGTTGCGGGGCAAGAGGCCTCGATTGAAGGGTTGAAAAATGTACTGATTCAACGTGGCCTTCAGCTACAGCTGCTTCGACAAGAGTTGGAGGGGATTACTGATCTGGTGAAAGAGGGTTATGTGGCACGCAGCAAAAAGAGTGAATTAGAGAGGGGAGAGGCCGACCTGAGTGCCAGTATTGCCGATAGCAGGGCGCGCCTGGAACAGACGAAACGAATGATTGATGAGTTGGCTCAGAAGGCGAATTTGCGACAGCAGGAGTATCGTAAAGAGGTGGAAGGACAGCTAGCCGAAGTTCGGCGGGAAGTACAGGCAGATGCAGAAAAGTTGGCTGCAGCAAAAGAAGAGCTGGGTAGAATGGATCTTCGGGCTCCGGCCACTGGCCAGGTTGTTGGCTTGGCGATACAGACCGTAGGGGCTGTAGTGCAGCCAGCAGAAAAGCTGATGGATATTGTCCCTAATGAGGCCCATTTATTGTTAGAGGCGCAAATACCACCCCATCTTTCAGATCGGGTACAGCTGGGGATGATGGCAGATATACGCTTCTCTGCCTTTGCGCACTCACCTCAATTGGTAGTGGATGGACGGCTTAAGTCCATGTCACAAGATCTGTTGACAGACCCCGAAACCCGTATGAGCTATTATTTAGCGCGCCTAGAAATCACCCCGGAAGGGATGGAGCGGTTGGGGCACCGAAAAATTGTGCCCGGAATGCCAGCAGAAGTGGTAATCAAGACCGGAGAGCGCTCCCTGCTGACCTATCTGCTTCACCCGCTGTTGCGGCGGGTAGCTCAATCGATGACAGAAGAGTAGGCTCCTTCAATAAATTATGAAGTTAGTGGGTAAAATAGTGAAGCAGAATCAAAAAGTACCGTTTAAGTATTACAGCATTATCACGCTGATGTTGATCACCATGCCGGCCGCCTCTATGGACCTGATGCAGATCTATCAACTGGCGCTGCAAAATGACCCTCTCTGGCAAGTATCTCAAGCAGAAGCCATGGCTGGAAGAGAGTCACTGCCGCAGGCGGAGGCACAACTACGACCCAGTCTCACCTTGAGTGGTTCACATAGCCGTGTGCAACAAGATCAGGAGCAGTCGGGTGTTACGCTTCAACAACGGCACTACGATAGTGAAAGCCTGACTCTTAATCTGACGCAGTCACTTTTTAATAAGCCAGGATGGGCACGTCTCCAGCGGGCAGAGGCTCAGCAGCGTGAAGTTGAAGCTACGCTTGTACTACAGAAGGGAGAGCTTCTGGAGCGTGTGATCACCAGTTACTTTTCAGTATTAATGGCCGATGATGTGATCGAGCAACTCCAGTCACAAGAGCACTCCAACCGGGCTCAGTTAGAGGCCGCAACCCGCTCCTATGAACTGGGGCAGGGGACCCGTACCGATATTGATGAGGCGCAGGCGCGCCTTGATATGGTCACAGTGCAGAGATTGCAGGCACAGCAACAGTCTCGCTATGCACGTACTGAATTATCGGTACTTGCAGGTCAGCCGGTTGAGATTTTGAAAATACTGGATACGACTGCGCTTATTCCATTGACTCCTAAACAATCATTAGAGCAGCTCATGCAGTTGGTCGAGTCAACCAGTTCACGGCTGCAGGTAGCGAAATCAGCAGTTGAAGTAGCTCAGCAGCAGTTCGAAGAGGTGAAAGGTGAGCGTTATCCCAAGCTAGACCTCTTCCTGCAGCACTCCTATAGTGAGAGCGACAGTGTAAATACGGTGGGTTCTCAATATGATACAGCGAAGATTGGGCTGCAGTTCAACTTGCCATTATATGATGGTGGGGGAATCAGTTCCCGTATTCGAGAGACGGCCTCATTGTTGCAACGGGCACAGGCGCAGCAGCAACAGACACTGTACCAGCTCCAGCTTGAGGTTCGCAAGCAGTTTCAAAGTGTTAAAGAGACCACAGCAAGAATTAGTGCGCTCAAACAAGTAGTTCGCTCAGCTCGCCAACTCGTCCAGTCTACCCGTAAAGGGATCACTGCAGGTACACGCACCACGATTGACTGGCTCAATGCGCGTCAACAGGAGAGTGACGCAATACAGCAACTTTCGGCAGCTCAATATGAATATCTGTTGTCAACTATTCGTCTCGAAAAGTTGGCAGGTAGAGAGAGTGAGGCCATTCTTATGAAAGTGAATGGGCTGTTAATATCGCCTAGCCAGCGTCAGCCTCTTTTTGAAGAAGAGAGTGATACGGAGCAACAGAAAAGAGAAAAGAAAAATAAAGAGGTTGCTGTTTAAAGGAACCTCTGAACAAGTCTGGGTAATTTGAATTACGTCCATAGCGCCCAAGATCAAGGCGCACCCTAGGGTACCTTCTCTTGCGCAAGCACATTCACCTTGTAGCAGGCTATTAGCAAGGTTTTCAACCGAGGAACGAGGTCGAGCAACCGAGGAACGAGGTCGAGCAACGAAGATATTGGGCGCTATGGGCGCTATGGGCGTTAGGCAATTACACATGACTTATTCAGGGGTTCCTTAAAGTCTTGTACAGTAGGTTTTTGCTTTAAAAATAACCCTTTTACATTTTTAACAACTGCCTTGGAATTTCAAGGTATTAATGATGTCTAATGTGGATAAGGAATTATTCAGAAGTTACGAAAAAAGTTAAAGAATTAAATAGTAGCTGTTCAGCTCACCCTGAAATCCGCCGAAATGGCGGATTTCAGGGTGAGCTGAATAGTTGCCAGTAAATTTCTATTTTCGTTGAGTAGATAGTGGACTATACTTAGATGCATCAGATAGCTGCCAGAGAGAGCGTGCGCGCTTGTGATTTTCTCTTCGGTTTTTTTAGTGATTGATTTTATAGGTATAAATAATGTTTGAGCTACAATTGTCAGATACTGTACGGGCTGTTGATGAAGTTGAAAATAACAGCGGGCGACGGATTGCCTATAATGGTAATGGCGCTAATGTCGAACTTGATACGGATAAACAAGTCAAACAGGTCAAACTGCTGAATGGAGATTCAACAACGATCGATTTAGGCAATGCGATTGATTTAACGGATAGTTTGACGCTAACAGTAGCAGTGACAGCTCAGGATGATCAGCTGAGTTCAGGTATCAGGTTGGGGCTATCGACCTACAGTGGTGTTTTCTCAAGTGGTGGTAATGGAACTTTCAGTTATGTCGCGGATGCGACCTATAATGGTTCAGACCAATACAATAGTTCAGGTGACCTGATAGCCAGCTCAGGCAGCCCTGCAAATAGTGGTACTTCGACGGCTGTGCCAGTTGCAGTGGTGGGGACTGAGGATGGGAAGTCAGGGGGTGACCTGACGTTGGTTCTTGATCTCAGTTCTTTCAGTGAAGACCCTACCAGAAAAGAGGTTTTGGAAGAGCTTCTCTCCCATGTCTACATTGCGGTCAGAGATGAAAATGATATGAGTGCAGCTTCAGATGACTGGAGTGGTGAAAATGGTCAGTGGCAAGTAACCTACGCTCTGACTGACTCCAATAATAACACGACTACCGAGATACGGACGGTAGAGCTGATCGCAGAAGATCATCAACTCTATACCGAAACACTGGATTCAGATGATGAGTTGAGACTGTTTGATGAGCGGGGAGATGGTATTCCGGATCGATTTGAAATCGAAGAAAATTGGGTCGATGCGAGCGGTGACCCACAAAGCTATACTGACCATTTTGTTATTACAGGCTGGACTCCAACAGATGCGGGTTATAGTTGGAGCGCCGCTTGGCAAGAGACTTTCGAGCTAGGTTTTGATGAGGGAGAAGTTCTGCCTTCCTCTATTCTTATTGATAATCAGCCAGAAGCAATCACCTGGGATTCAAATGCTGCTGCAGGTGGCGTAATGGGGACGTTTAGCTTTACTGAAGAAGACGAAGAGGGTGGCAGTTCAATTCAGATCTTGGTAGAGATGGTGGATAGTGACAGTAGTGGAGTGTTTGATCTGGGAGATCAGGTCATCGCGACAGAGGGAAGTGGCGGAGGTGCGATGAGTGATACGCTCAAAGCGGTAGCGCTGGGCTCCACAATTACACTACAGGCCGTCGCATCAGACTTCGATGACATGCTGTTGAGTGGTACAGCAACACAACATGCAACTAACGGCGTAACAGGCTTTATGCTGAATGCCGCGAACAGTACTCCGGGTGGTGCAGGATCAGATTATTTTCAACGGATTACCCTGTCAAACGATGAAACAGTCACACTCTACGATGATGACAATGACACTGTTTTGGATCGAGCTGTCTACGAAGAGAGCTGGATCTTGCCGGGGGGGGATACAGAAAGCTATACAGAGGAGTACCGGCTGACTTGGGTCGGCGACACCTGGACAGCCAATGCTATTGAGCATGTCCAACTCAGTAACTGGGATACTGATGGTCGTCCACTGACAGTCGTCGATGACCATGGTGCTGATGTCTCGATCACTTGGCAACCCCGTGATGCTAGTAACGGAAAGATTGCAACCGTGGTTTATAATGACTCCTGGACTGAAACAGATGCATCAAATAATCAAGTTACCCTCACCTCAGAGACCACAGTAGAGCTGTTTGATAATCAAAATTTGGATGGGACATCAAGCCCAGATGGCGATGGTCACCCAGACACCTTTGCATTAACAGAAGTGGAAGGGTCGCAAACCTACACAGCTACAGGTGAGATTACGGATATTGAGTTTGATACGACGAATAGTGATAAACCCCTCTCCATGATGGCCATGATCACGACTTCTGATGATGAGGAAGATATCTTCTCCGGGACAGTCCAGCGTGACAATTCAGGTAATATTACAGACTTTGACTTTCCTGATCTGGATGATGATTCTGGAAGTGCGAACGAACCCAGTGCATATTATGTAATGGGGAATGGTTCACAGGGGGAGGGGTACTATTATCCACTCTTTCTATCAGAGTCAGAGGCGAATGCTGTGTCTAATGCAACGGGTTCACACACGCACACCTTTACTGAATATCCTGGTGTAACATTTTATATGCCAACGGGTGTAAGCTTTGAACATGGGGGAGTCAGTATGCCTGATGCTGCCTCTGGTTTGGTGGCATATAGCGCTACAGGATCGGGTGGTGCAGGTACAAATACAGGAGTTTCCGTTCATATCAAGAGCTGGAAGGGGATGACAGATCTTGAAGGCGTCAGCTTTGGTGGTGGAAAAATGTCTGGAACAGATGGTCGGGCCGACTTTACACCAGAGACAGGAGCAACAACCCTCAGTCTACAACCTGGCTGGACATTAGATAATGCTGAACAGGCTGATGCCGATGCGGCTGTTGACTTACAGGATGCGATCTCTATTCTGAAAATGGTAGTTGGGTTGCCCATTAATGATTCTGGCCAGGTTTCACCTTTTCAGAGTCTGGCGGCAGACTTTGATACGGATGGTGAGGTGGGCTTGAGTGATGCAATTGGCGTGCTCAAGCATGTGGTTGGGTTATCCACAACC
Organism: Fidelibacterota bacterium; assembly: GCA_018650795.1. Lineage (GTDB taxonomy): Bacteria > Fidelibacterota > UBA8477 > UBA8477 > JABMPR01 > JABMPR01. The sequence continues at coordinate 449 of JABIFG010000313.1, read as the reverse complement.
GGACATGCACATTGGGATTTTGTCAGGTCAGACCATACCGTAACCGATCACCTCTCCCCCGGAACCATTGGGGGGATGATGTCGCATAATATACCTGCAGATACGGCCATCCCCATTGAGTTAGTTGGTGTGCTGCGCGGTGATGTTGATGGGTCGTGGGAGTCAACGTCAATGACATAGTTACAAGTACCAAATGCCGATCGAATAGCGAAACAATCTTTGTGTGCTGAAATGCAAGAATTATTAGGAGTTTAGTGATGTCAAACTTTATTGAAATTAATGGTCTGGATTACGATAGTACGTCCGTGTCAGGAAGTACATTAGTCACGTTCGATATGCATTTTTCCGCTGCAGATATAGCGGGTTCTGCAATTACCGGTGCATTAATCGATTTAGCATACAGCTACAGTTCGGTGAGCGATGCGGCGATAGAAAGCACTACATTTGGG
>JABIFG010000312.1 GCA_018650795.1 Fidelibacterota bacterium | reverse complement strand
GCTGCCAAGGTGACTTTTGTCTTGAATTCAGGGGTGTGTCTTTTACGTTTTGCGGCCATTTTTTATGCTCCTTTTTGAGGGGTAATTATGCACAAAAAATTGTCTTAACTTTGTGTCCAAAAATTGGGGGGCACTTCAATGTGATAAATGAAAAAAATAAACCAGTGAATGCACAAGCTCTCCCCCGTTGCTGAGATCAAGCAGAATGCTGATTTTGAGCGGGTGGACAAGCTGTTTTATTCTGCCGTCTCACTACGTCCACAGCTGATCATGGGTCTACTGGAAACGTATAAAACAGTGAAGGCGAAACGGCTGTTTCTCTGGTTTGCTGATCGTCATCGCTTTGCTTGGTTTGAGCATCTTGAGGCGGTTGAATAGGTAGCGGTAAACAGGTGATTGTGAAGGGTGGTAGCTTTAATAAAAGGTACCAGATAAACGGCATGAAAATTTACATGCTTAGTTTAATGAAGCGCGAATATGCATAGTGTTTATATATGTTTGATTGAGAAGGTAAACTGCATGGGTTCAAGTGAAAGTAAAAAACACGAGAGGTTCCATTTTACTACAACTTAGAAAGCCACGTCCTTTGGGCGTGGTCAGATAAAAAGGCTGTGCCGTTGAAATGACCCAGCGTTACAACCTTCTCTTGAGTTGAGCCACCAATTCAAGAAGAGGAAGTAACAATGAGTCGATTTGAGAAATTATCACATGTCATTTGGCATTGCCAATACCATATCGTGTGGGTGCCAAAATATCGGTACCGGGTATTGCAGGGTCGAATAAAAGAGGAAGTTCGTAAGACGCTAATCATTCAGTCTGAGCGCTTAGGCTGTGAGATAGTAGAGATGAATATTCAGGATGACCATATCCATCTGCTGATAAAGGTACCGCCCAAGGTATCCATATCAAACCTGATGGGTACGTTAAAAGGAAAATCAGCCATAAGGGTTTTCAATCGGTTTCCAGAGTTAAAGCAGCGTCCCTATTGGGGCAACCACTTTTGGGCGGAGGGCTACTGTGTTGATACCGTAGGTTTGGATTCGGAGATGATCCGGAAATATGTCAAGTATCAAGAGCAGAACTAAGCGAGTCAATTAACCAAAGGTGGCTCATCTCTCAAGCTTGCCTCCTCTGGAGGACAGCTTGGCCCCCTTCAAGGGGGTTGCTGCAATTCCATGTCCTTTGGGCATGGATATTGAATATGCAGTTATGCGAATACATGAGCTAAATGAGGTTGGTAAGATGCTAGAGACACCTTGGAGAGAGTGACTAATATTGTTATGTAGGGAATAATGTTATTTTATATAACCTGCATTTATCCATGAGGCTATTGATAGTATGGTTTAAATGAAAATAAGAAGGATCAAATATGCCAATAATAAGTAGATTTCTTGGGATAATAGTTACAATGTACTGGGATGATCATGCCCCGCCTCATTTTCATGCAAAATATGCTGAGTATGAAGTTTCAGTAAATATATATACTGGTGTAATAGAAGGGAAGTTTCCGAGGCGTGCGCTTCATCATGTTATGGAATGGTATGAAATCCATAAAGATGAACTAGTTGAGGATTGGGAGTTATGCCAAAACGGTGAAGCACCTAATCAGATCGAACCACTGGAGTAATGGTAATGTTTCTTCATGTTATAGATGCAAAATATATTGAAAAGTACAGGGTAAAGGTATTATTTAACGATGGTCGTGAGGGCGTGGCTGATCTTTCAGAGGCGTTAACGGGTGCTGTATTTGAGCCGTTGAGAGATGAATCAGAGTTTTCTTTACTCCGTGTTGATGAAGAGTTAGAAACAATTGTTTGGTCTAATGGCGCTGATTTAGCTCCAGAATATATATACTATCAAGCATTTAAAGGTGATCCAGATTTACAAGAGCAATTTAAAGTATGGGGTTATTTGGCCAGTGATTTCAAGGTGTCAAACAGCATATAAATCAATGAGATAAAAAACTGCTGGACAATTGATACTCCGTAACACACCATATGGTTGAAAAAATATGTGTGCAACCAGCGGAGCCGATAACTTGTTTACCGATATT
>JABIFG010000311.1 GCA_018650795.1 Fidelibacterota bacterium | reverse complement strand
TAACGCTTTAGGCTTGAGCTGCTTCCTGAAACAGACTCGCTTTGTTCGATAATTGTATCCATCCACATCATTTTCGTTTGGTAATCCCCCTCGTGTGAGTCCGCTCTAAGCCTTTGTTAGACAACGAATTAAATCACCCCAACATCAATTATTGTTGATACGTATTATCAAAAGTGGATCGCTGCATATTTGAAGTTCACCATTCATTATTAAATGCTTAGTGTAGTTATTATCACATTTCTTTATTTTGTGAATCATTATGAGAATATTTCATCGTTCGATACGGGCAAACTGATATGCCTTTCGAGCCCAAAACCTCAAATCTGGTTCAGGCCAGTCATCTCGAAACATTAGTATTTTCACCCATTCAGATCCTGCTTCATGGAAAAGTTCTGCCCCGGAAAGCAGAGCGCGATTCTTCATCTCTGGTGGTAAGCGAAACCCAATTTCGTCCATGTTTACTGCAATACCGAAAATGATGCTCATTGAAAATACGCCCTCGCTAGGAAAATCTGTCGAAATGTGATCTAAGTAGTTGACATCACCCAACGGTTCAACTGCAGCCCCTAGTGATTCGGAAATATCCGAGTGAGCGGAAAGACCACTTAAATACTCAAGAACTGTTGAGTTAATTGGATTGTTTAATACTGCTTCCATTTCTCGGTCCATGGATTTCCTTTTGTTTGTCTAACAGTGTTTATACGGTCTCGTATAAGACGAACAATTTGTCAAAACGCCCGTATAAACTTTTTTTGATTGTTTGCGTAAGCTTCTGTTATTCAACAGCCTGTCCTTGGTTCATTTTTCTCGCGGAATTTTATCGTGACCGCATAAAGTGACATTAATTTTCAGCACTATTGGATTCATCAGATTCTATGGTATTGTGCAAATCATCCATGGGGCTACGAACGCCTCCAGGGCCTCGATTCAGAACATGAGTATAGATCATGGTGGTCTTTACGTCCTTGTGGCCCAATAAAGTTTGCACTGTCCGAATATCATATCCCCCCTCCAATAAATGTGTGGCAAAAGAATGTCTGAAGGTATGACAAGTGATATGTTTGGTCAAGTCGCATTTTTCCACAGAAAGTTTAATTGCACGTTGTATCACAGTCTGATCAACATGATGACGACCCTCTTGCTGGGTTTTACGATCAATCCAACGCGACTTCTGAGGAAAAATCCATTGCCATCTCCACTCCTGCGACGCTCGTGGATATTTTCGACCCAACGCACCAGGCAACTCTACCGCGCCCCAACCCCCAGATAAATCCTGCCCGTGTATATGCCTGACCTCTTTCAAGTGCCCTTGCAAGCTTGATTTTAATGTCCGGGGCAACATCACAATCCTGTCCTTGTCTCCTTTTCCACTCCTGATTGTGATTTCATTCCTGCTAAAATCCAACTCCTTAACACGCAACCTCAAGCATTCAGATAGTCGCATTCCTGTCCCATAGATCAACTCAACCAATAGTTTGTCTCGACCATGCAAACGGCCAAGTACCTGGGCAACCTCGGTTCTGGACATTACAACGGGGACACGCAGAGACTTGCGGGCACGAACTACATTGCCCAGATTACCTACTTCTTGACCAAGAACATGTCGGTAGAGAAACAGAATGGCAGCAAGAGCTTGGTTTTGCGTCGATGATCCTATTTTCTTTTCTGTCGCCAAATCACTCAAAAAGACATTAATTTCAGGCTCTGCCATTTCCCTGGGATGTTTAAGTTTGTGGAACCGGATGTATCTTAAAACCCAGTTTGAGTAGATTTCTTCAGTCCTCCTGCTATAGTGCCTTGCTCTTAAGGCATCACGTAGTTGGTCCATTAATCTTGGTTCTCTTGAGTGTCGTGTAGGCAATATAAATTCCCTCCCATAGGATGATTGGATAGGCTTACCCAGGATGTATTTATCCTGAAATGAGAAAGCTGAATGTTAATATTGGGATCGGTTATCGCCTGAAATTTAGTCTTTTAACCCGAAAAATCAATGACTCACACCCCGCGATAACTAGGGGGCTACTGGAGCGTCATAAATGTTCAACAAGTCCGCCTTTGAATAATAGTGTTTGAGAATCTGATCAAAAGTTTGCCCCAGGGTCGCCTGGGCGACTGCTCCACTCTGACACATGCCCACACCATGTCCCCAGCCAGCGCCATGCAGCACAATTTTATCACCCGCTCTACTCACATAAAAAGCGGAGCTCCGCAAAGAAGGACTAAAGAGCTGTCGCAAGGTGAGTTCTCCATCTATGTTTAGCTTGCCTTTCTCAAAAACGATACGGGCTTTGTAAATTCGACCAGACTGTCCCCGCTTGAGCACGCGAATCTTTTTAAACAATCCGAGCTCGCCATTGTCAGTAAGCATTTCAGTAAGCTCCATAACATCAAACTCACGCGACCAGCGAAAATTCTGCTTACTCCAGCCCGGTAGAAAGCTGTTTGAATCAGGATTACAATACACATCAGGTGAGAACTTAATCCAGCGTTTAGCTCTACAGTTCCACTTCAGGTTGGGTCCTGACCGAAGCGCATTGTCCGGCTGGGAAATCTTGTAACTCTCCAGTCGGTTCCGGCCGGGCCAGACATTCTGGATGAGCTCAGAGCGCCCGCCACAGTTTGAGGCATAGAAGGCATTCATGGGTTGGCCGCCTTCGCTGATGACAAGCCCTGCAGTTTCATCTACAGCAAGATCTGAAAGATTAGTTCGTTTCTTGTTACCGCTAAAAACCTGACACTCCACATCCGAAGTGAGGTCATAAAATGCGCCACTATAGAGTTTTGAAGTCAGGGCAATGACTGCTTCTGATCTGGCGGCCACCGCTTGTGCCTTGAGGGCTTCCAGGGGTGAGCTGCCACCAATCTCATAAGGCACAACACCTTTCAAGTAAGTTTCCAGGGGCAGTTGAACAATTACATTCATTTCTTGGTTTGTCCCGAGGTAAACATGGAAAGAGCCCTCATAAGTTCGGTCTTCCTCGCCAGCCCACCACCAGCCCACACCATAAGGGACAGCTTCAATCTTGACTGTAGCGGTGTCATTTTGGGATCCAAACATAAAGGATGGAGTTTTGGCCAAAAGCGCGCCACTCGTGTCAAAGATAGAAATCTGTCCGGCCTGATTAACAAGCTGGATATGAGACCCATCAGATAAAGACATTTTGGATGCACCGGTATTACGAAAAGACCACTCACCCCCAAGAGAAATATTCAAGGTGTCAAGGGTGTTGATTATTCGAACCCGGACTTCAGGTTCCTGGTTAAAGAGTGGCTGGGCTATGCCGGAACAGGCGAGCATTAAAAGAATGAATCGTTTCACTTGCTAATCATCTCCTCCATAAGTCTTGTGCCGGGGGTTTAAAAATTTGCATCCATAACACCCATTATTCGTTCGACACTGACAGGCTTGATGACATAGTCGAGAGGATTTAGGGTATTTATTTTTTTTACAAGCTCATCGTCATGATAGCCAGAGACGAAGATGAATTTTGTATCCAATGTTTCCAGAATTGTCTGGGCTGTTTCGATTCCATTAAGGTTGCCAGCCAGGTTAACATCCATTAAGACAACATCAGGTTTTTCCACAAGAGCAATTTTTATGGCTTTGTCTCCCCTTGTGGCAAGGGGGCACACATAGTAGCCGGCCTTCTCGAGTTCCAGCTTTAGAGATGTGGCTGTAATGACCTCATCTTCAACCAGGAGAACACGCGCTTTATCTGCCATAAAAAAATCTCCCTGGAGGAATTAGGTTCAAACTTGATTGGTCGAATAAGAACTGGTCATTAATCTAACTTCATTCTCAGCACAGGGTGAGATAAAAGCAGGGCGGGGAAGGCTTTTGGTGATATTTATGCTTCATTTACTTGAAAAATGTTTTTATCCGCTGGCTTCAACGGAATTTCAAGCCGACTAGTTCCAGGGGCACAATCGATTATCCCACTTTTGACCAGGGGATATCTACAAGGCACGGCTGACTAAAGTCTTTATCCGTGGAAAGCAGCCTGCCGGGCATAGCTCGGAGAGCGAAGACTGGTGTTAATCTGTGGCTAAAAGGGCGTTGCATTGGACAGATGGGGGGAGACTAAAGCGGGTTGATTTTGACTTGAAGAAGCGGGCTTTCCACCTTAATTAAAGGCAGCATTAAGAAGAGGGAAAAATGAAAGCACTATTAAAGACGACACTCACATTTGCAGTATTGATACCTGTTCTGGCATTGGCGCAGGAAGATGAAGCATCCACATGGACAAAATCTGTGAGGGGTGGTCTAAATCTAACCCAAACTGGTTTTGATAACTGGGCGGCCGGTGGCGAAAATGCTTTTGCCTGGCAAATGAACCTGAATTACAGCTTTGTGAGGGATCTTGAGAAAACAAACTGGTCCAACACGGGTAAATTATTATACGGGGCAACGAAAACAGGTGATGTGGATATGCGTAAATCTGCTGATGAAATCAAAGTGGAGAGCGTGCTGACTTATAAGCTGGGCGCTAAGATCAACCCATATGTTGCAGTTACAGGCGAGACCCAGTTTGATGGGGGTTACGATTATAGTACAGACTCATCATTTCAGATATCAGCCTTTCTAGATCCCGGCTATTTCAGAGAGAGTCTTGGTGCTGGTTTTAGTATCAGTGAGGGACTTGGTACGCGCTTGGGCTTATCGTTTAAACAGACCGTCACATCAGACTACCCGGCCCCATATGCTGATGATGTAGAGACAAACGAGATTGAAACCTTACGTAGCGAGGTTGGTGCCGAGTCAGTCACGGATTTCACATATAATGTTTCAGAGAATGCGGTCTATGTTTCCAAGCTGGAACTGTTTTCCGCTTTTGCTGCATTTGATGAGATTGATGCCAACTGGGATAATACGCTGACTGTAAAAGTATCTGAGTATATCAACATGAATGTAAATTTTAAAATGGTCTATGATAAAGACATATCAGTTAAGCGGCAGATAAAACAATCCATGGCCTTTGGTTTAAACTACACATTTATATAGACTCGCATCCAGTTTGGAAAAGCCTGTTTTCATTGTGAATAATTTATTTGCATCACCGGGATATTTCGATTAACATAGCTTCGTCGAGAGGCAACCATCTTCAAGCAAACTATCCGAAGAAACCTAAAGTTGTGTAGCTACAAACCAGTTGTTGGTTTATGGAATTCTGTTTTCATTAATTAAACAGAAAGTCTCTTTAGACACAACAAGACCTCATAGATTTCCATGGGGTAAATAATCAAAAAGCGAACAGGGTAAAGTTATATCTTTAAGATAAAACTCACCCAAAAAGAAAGGAACGATTATGAATCGTTTTAGAAGTATCCTTTTAAGTGGGCTGGTGGCGCTTTTGATGGTAGGAATGGTTAGTGCAGGTGATGTGGGTGAAATACAGCCTGGAGATACAGTCGATGCAGGGTTTAACATCTATTTTGGAACCTGGAACGCTGATGAAACAAAATGCCTTCAAGTCGGGGGGACGGACTGTCTTAATATCGGGATTAGTCTGGATTTAGAGTGGCTTAGAAACCTGTTTAACTAAATAGCAAAAAGGGGGGGCAGGGTCAAACCTGCCCTCAAAATGGAGCTTAAACAATGAGAATTAAAACAGGGCTGTTGCTTTTTTTAGTTTCGATTGCTTTGTGTCAATATGAAGTAATACCTATCTCAAATCGATTGTCTGAGACAACCCGAGAGCGTTTGTGGCCAGTGTATAAAAGTGGTGCGATCCACATTAATGAACATGAAATAATCATACCCGATGAAAGCAGTCTTTTTATTCAAAACAGGCTAGCACCATATGATTATACGAACATAAATCTAAAGCGCCACAAAAGAGAATCATTTACAGTCTACAAGGTAACGGCAAGCAAAACAATGTTTGCTTATGGAGTCCTCGGGGACGATGGTCGTTATTATCTTTTTGAGCGCAAGCGTGAAACAGGGGAGATCCAAGGTCCAGTCTTGAGGCACGGAGCTACGCTTGATCGAATGTTTTTATGTGAAAACAATAAACTTATAGTTACTGGAGCACACCGACCAGAGTTAATGCAATACCTGGAAAAGTACAGAGGGGATTCGCTTGAAGAGAAAAGAAGGAACTCGAAGGCAAAATTTGACGGTCTGTACATTAACCATAAAGCATATACTTTATCTGTTTACGATAAAAGCATGACTGAAATTGATTCTGGTAATGTCCTTGACAGGACAGGAGACAACGCGCTGGCATTTCAAAGTCTATTTCTAACCCATGCTGTAGATATAAATAAAGATGAAGAGCTATATCTCATAGATAACGACCAGGGGTATGTTGTAGAGAAATATACAGGACTAACACGGTTTGCCTCAAGCTTTGAAATAAAAAACCCACGGTTTAAAAAATTATCTGATGTAATGACGCTAGAGGATCTGAAGGAGCTTAGATCAATAGACAGGGCTTATTCGGTGGCTTATGCATTATACCAGAAGGACAATTATCTGCTCACATGTTTTTTTCAGGCGCCAATTAGACGTGACACGACAAGACCGCCCTACTATTATGATGTTTCAACAGAATCGGGAGAGCTGTTATACTCAGGACAACTTGAGTATCCCTTCCTGTGCGAAGATGATGGAGAGAAGCTTTTTCTATACGTGAAGCAAGAGGGTGGCTGGTTTGAAGACGATGAACATTATCTGGTTGGTATCACGATGCAAGAATTATTGAACGGTCAAGTTAACAAAGCCTCTATTGATGCGAGCATCACAAACTTTGGAAAAGAGTGAGGCGATGTTTTCTGTCTATCTGAAAAGAGGTCTTGGGTTAAAGGCCACAATTCTTCTGAGGTGGTTATTTTCAATTGGCTTTTTCTTTCTAGCCATCACCAAGGGCATGTTAATTGTAAAGTATGGATTAGAGCCCTATGTGATAATTACAAGCGCCGCCGGACTTCCTGCGATTGTCAGTTATTATGGTGTCGTCGCCGTATTTGTTGAGTTATATCTTGTTGTCGGTTTGTGGGATAGAAAAATGTTTCGGGTCGCAGTCATGCTGGCGGGCACATTAACTGTTGCGGGCATAATAATTAGCCTGGCTTTTATCTGGTTTAAAATAAAATCAGACTGTGGCTGTGGACTGTTGGGAGATAATGAGTATGGTTTATTGATCCAAAAGATAATCATAATCGCAGGGCTTGCTGTTTTGTACAAAAACAAGAGCAGGCTGTTTGTTGTTGATTAATCTCTATGCGCAGATATAAACACATATAAAGGATAATAAAAACATCATTTTTGTTGTCGATTCTAGATTGCTTTGGCTCGCAAGAAACAGTCTCAAAAGAAAAACATTACGGAAATTCAGACAAAAAAACGGGGTGGTTTTTTAACCGCCCCGTTTCGTGTTTATTCTACCTGGCTTTAATCCAGGGTAATCAGCTTTTCGAAGAGAGTCTTGTTTTGTTTTAGTTTGTCCTCATTACCGTACACACAAATTGGACTCTTATCAAGAATATCAGACACCATTTTCTCATAGGACTTAACATCTTCAAGCGATGTAGTTAAAACTGCAGTTCTCTCTGCCTGAAGTTGTTCCTGGGTGAGTTGTGTGAAATATCGAGCCACTGCTGTGTTCCCTCTTTGAGAAGGTGTTTGTGGTCGATCCATACCCGAAATGGTCCCAATGATAAAACGAGTCATTTCTTTTTCATCAACATCAAGCGTCTTTAAAAAACCAGGAGTATTGGCATAGTCCTCCAAAGTACTGGTTAGGTTGGGATCGCGATAAGAACCAAAGTAAAATTGACCCGTCGGCGAGAAGCGTGCAAAGCCACCATAAGCTCCACCGATGACACGTACCTGATTCTTCAGCCATTCCCGGGAGATGATCTGATTAAGTACGCGAATCTTACCGTCCCAACGATAGCCAAGGTCAGTGAAGTCTGAGCCCTTGAGTACATATTGAACTTTAGATGCGGCCATAAGACCTTCATTTTTGGAGCTCGAATCTAGCTTCCAGGCCTGATAAGCTGGTTTGTGCTTACCAATTTCCTTTGAGAAGGTCTTGAGTTCTTTCCTGAAAGTCTTCATCGCACCATTAGAGCATGTGGTTGAGGCCATCAGATTCTTTTTGTTGAAAAGTAGCTCAGAAACATTTTTTAGCTCATTTATTAACCCGGCCTGTTTCTCATCAAAATTATCAACCAGATCTGTGATGAACCAGTAGTACTCAAGCCCGCCAGTAAGCTCATCAAACATACCAGCCCTGGTAGTATATGAAAAGAGTCTGGTTCTGGCATAACCCAGACCGTCACGTTTCACATTTGCAGATAGGCGTGACTGATGTCGAGTCAACACGTCCTTAATGCGCTCCACATCATCCAGTTGAGAAGCTCCCAAGATCTCTTTAGAAAACTCAAAAACTTTGGATTGATCCGTCGAAAGTGCTTTGGCGGAGACCACAAATTTTGGTATCAGCCGGTCGTCATCTCGTTTTTCCAGATAGCTCGATAAATAGGTGCTAAACCCACCGAGATGCGTATCAAGGGCATTGTCCAGTTCACCAAAGCTGTAGTTTTCCGTTCCAATTGATCCCAGAAGGGTCGCTAAAAGAGATGCATAAGGAAGCTGATCTTCATTTAAAACGCGGAGATCAAAATACAATTTGACATAGCTGATATCATTGGTGAAAGAGTCAAAATGTAAATAGGGGATTCGAGAAACACGCGACTCGTCCGCGATAAACCAGTCAGCCTCTGCTGTAATATCCTTCAGATCTAACAGAGGAATAGTAGCCAGAGCTTCTGGAGGATCCTCTGATTTTTGATATTCCACCAACATAGCAGTATGCTCAACCAGTTCAGTTACTTCCGTGGCAGAGAGACTCCCCTTGTATGCCATTAGCTCGGCGTTCGTGCGACGGTCATTCTCTCCTTCCAGTCCAGGCTGTGGATTCAGGGTAAACAATAAGGCATGGGGATTGTTGGTTAGGTAATCCGTAATAAGCCCCTCGAGGTAACCTGACGGGAGGGCACTTTTTAAAGCAGCCAGCGGCTTTTCGTATTCCAGTCCACTAAAGGGTTCATCAGCCCAGAACCAGCTACCCAGGGCTTGTTGATTGTAATAGAGCCCCTTCTGGGGGGTATTCCCTTCGCGGAGGTTAAACTCCATGCGGTTCAAGATTCCAGTGACGGCTTCTTTGTTAAGCCCCTCTCTAGCGGTCTTTTCCAGGGCTTCAAAAACGACCTGTTTAAATTTTTCACCCTCATCAGGGTTTGCATTCTGAACCCGGACATGCAGGACATTCTGCTTTAGGTCATCTACCCAGGCACCCACATCTTTACCAATGCCAGCCTCCTGGAGAGCCAGACGGACTGGGGCAGACTCATTATTAAACAGAGCCTGGGTCAACACTCTCAGTCCCAGGCCAAGCTGCTGATCGGTACTCAGGCCTACAACAAAAGAAAGCGAGAGGTAACTATTTCCCTCTAACTCGGATCCCTCTGTGGCAGAATAAACCCCCTGGGCTGACCGCAGAGCCTCAAAGGCTGGCTGCAGGGGAATATCGACCACCTGGTCAGAGGCGGAATAGTTGGAGAGATAGTGCTCATCAATAAAGGCTAATTCTGATTCTGTATCCCCATCTCCATAAAGAAAAATATATGAGTTAGAGGGATGATAATATTTACGGTGAAAATCAATAAAATCTTCATAGGTCAATGTTGGTATGGCAGAGGGATATCCACCGGATGAAAATCTGTAAGGCGTATCAGGAAAAAGTTGTTGGTCGACCAAATAGCCAAGTTCACGGGTTGGACTTGAAAAAGCCCCCTTCATCTCATTGTAAACCACACCTTTGTAAGTCATGTTCGAATCAGCGTGCTCCAGATCATGGTGCCAGCCCTCTTGTTCGAGGATGCGCGGGTCATCATAAATAAGCGGATTAAAGACAGCATCGAGATAGATATGCATGAGTGAGCGAAAATCTTTGTCGTTCATACTGGAAACGGGGTATAGGGTAATATCGCTACCCGTCATGGCATTGAGAAAGGTGTTGAGAGAACCTTTGGACAAAATATCAAAAGGGCTTTTCACGGGAAAGTTGGTTGAGCCATTTAACACGGAATGTTCCAGAATGTGCGGGGTGCCGGCGTCTGACTCAGTAACCGTTTTAAATGTAATGCAGAAGGTTTTGTTTAAATCGTCATTTGAAATTTTTAGTAAACGAGCACCAGAGCGCTCATGCTCAAACAATAGACATTCTGCATCAACTTCTTTTACAAAGCGCTTTTCAATAAGCTTAAAGCCTGACATTTTATCTCCAGTCTGTGGTTGTGCCATAATAGAAATACCTAACAGTGTTACCATGAGCAGGGTGGTTATTTTGGGCATGATTATCCTCTTTATAATAAAACTTAATATACTCCTAAGAAAAATCCCTGAATCAACCAGGGGCGTGTCACGAAAGCATAAATCCGCATTGGGTTCGTCTCAGGTTGAAATTTTAAGCCTGTGAATTTATGACGCAACCCATATATGATGAAGCAATAAAAGAAAAAGCCAGCAGGAAGCTGACTTAATCAAAAACAGGTCAGAATGTTTTCAGGTGATTAATCAATCACCACCTGGAATGTTATGGTTCCGTTTCCGCCAGGCGCTAAATCGAGAGCCCGTTCATATTTTAAATCGGTGACTGGCGCAGCTTGTGATGCGTCATATCCACCAGCGATCTCATGTTGGAAGGTGATCGTCATACCCACACCTGTTGCAGAATTTTCTACATAAGTTGCATTTACTGGAATGGCCTGATCAACAACAACATTTAAGGCAATACCAACACCGATATTTGAATAGATGACTGTATAAGTCAGGGTGTCCCCGGGAAGAGCAAAGGCAAGATCTACAGTTTCGATCAGGGAGAGCTCAGGTTGGGGCATTGGAAGCCCGGTTCCGTTGATGGTGAAAGTGTAGGGGTTCTCGTCGGTATCATCTGAGGCAATACTTATGACGGCGCTACGCACTCCTTCCCCACCAGGAATAAATCTGACATTGAAACCAGTGGTTCCGCCACCTGCTGCGACCGTTGATTGCGGTACTAAAGTTATCGTAAAATCACTGGCGTGGGTCCCTGTAATGGTGATGTAGGGAGATCCATCCGTCAGAGTCAAGAGCGCACTCCCCGTATTTTCAATAGTGTATCCAACCCAGCTGGAAGAATCAACGATAGTGTCTTCAAAGATGGTGCTATCGGCCGTGCTGGGTGTTGCATCTCCACTGACGATGCTTATGCCATTGCCTAAAATATTTATCTCCGGGCTGGCAATACCGGTACCTTGAATACTGAAAGTGAAAGGATTTTCGTCATCATCATCATTGGCAAAACTTAAGCTGGCGGTTCTGAGACCAACGGCCGTTGGGTTAAAGGTCACTGTAAAGGAGGCGGAATCTCCAGGAGCCACCGTAGAACCGGCTGGTTGAGTGCTTACCAGGAAATCACCCGCATGAGTACCACTCAGCACGACAAGGGGGTCGCCACTAAGAGATAAATTACCACTACCAACATTTTTGATATAGAAGGTGTTTTCCTGGGTGGACGTTAAAATATCCTTGCTACCGAAATCTGTATTATCCGTAACAATGGGAGAGCTGTCGCCATCGGCAATTGATTCGCCATTTGCCAGAACAGTGACTTCGGGTGTTGCCAAACCAATACCCTGAATGGAGAAGGTATATGGATCTTCATCCAGATCGTTATTGGCAATTGAAAGCGTCGCTTCTCGCAATCCCTCTACGCTGGGATCAAAAGTAATTGTAAAGGAGGTGGCGTTATTCGTGACAATAGGTGATGTTGGTGCAGCAGTGACACTAAAATCGGCCGCATGGGCACCGGTTATGTCAACATAGGTAGATGGATTTGACAGAACCAGATCAGCATTACCTGTATTGAGAATGGTAAAGATCTGTGCCTGGCTTCCAGTGAGAATATCTTCTGAACCAAAATCGGTAAAGTCAGTGGCTCCAGGAGTATTGTCACCATCAGTAATTTCATTGTTGTTACCCTCGACTTGAATCTCAGAAGCAAGCCCGAATCCACGAATATTAAAAGTGTATGGGTTCTCATCAGAATCGGTGTTGGAAATACTTATGGTGGCCGTTCTCAAGCCCTCGGTTGCCGGGATAAAGCGGATGTCAAAACTGGTGCTATCATTTGAAGCAATTGTTTCGGACGGCTGCACTTTAACATAAAATTCAGCCGCATTGGTACCAGACAGAGAGACCTTTGGTGTTCCGTTTAATGTTAGCGTCGCACCATTTCCATTATAGACCTTAAAGGTATGTATTACCGAATCAATCTGTGCGTCAATTGATCCAAAATCGGTATTGTCAGTGACAGATGGAGAAAGGTCACCATCGGCAATATTCAGACCGTTACCCCTAAGACTAATCTCAGGTTCTGATTGTTGATAGACACCAGCATCAATATTGGAATTATAGACACCCGTACTTAACACGAGAGCATCGGATTCGCCGGTTCCAGTATTGACGTCACTATCTATACTGTCATCACCACCGACATTTTGTGTTGAAAAAACGTAACCTGCTGCCAGGTTGGTAAAGTATAAGCGATATGTTTGAGGACTGATATTTGTGAAGGAATAGTACCCGTTGGCATCCGTAGTGGTTGTTGCAACACTGGCGCCACCATCAATTTTTATCTC
This sequence comes from Fidelibacterota bacterium, assembly GCA_018650795.1. Taxonomy (GTDB): domain Bacteria; phylum Fidelibacterota; class UBA8477; order UBA8477; family JABMPR01; genus JABMPR01. The sequence continues at coordinate 22,349 of JABIFG010000311.1, read as the reverse complement.
TACATCAATCCCGGGAACACCTGTTTCGCCAACATCTTGAATGCCGTTTTGATTGACGTCAAGCCAGACAAAATCTCCTGCGCCGGTTGTTTTGAACCCTGCATCCCAGGTGTTGTCATTTCCGCTTATGTTTAGAAAAAATGTTGTGGTCTTACTACCATTGTTTGGATCGGCATCGTTGTCAAGGGCATCATCTCCTCCTTGATTTAACGGAGAAAGCTCAAAGCCAACCGGTGGATTGGTAAAAGTGAGGTAATAATCGCCAGAAGCAAGACCCTCAAATGTATAGGCACCATCAGCGCCACTTACAACAGAACCCAGGGCGTTATCACCAGAGTCATATAAAGTGACAGTAATACCGGCCATAGCATCTTCGCCAGCATCCTGAATACCATCACCATTATTATCCAGCCATACCATATCGCCAATCACGCCATCTGACGGACTGGTACCATTTCCCTGGAGGTCGAACTGATAAGGTGATACATCAGGATCATTGTTGGCTATGGAAATCGTCGCATTTCGAATACCGACACTGGATGGATCAAATTGAACAACGAAGGTTGTGCTATTTCCTGTAGCCACTGTTGAAGCGGGTAGCGTTGTAACAGAAAAATCTGCTGCATGCGCCCCTGAAAACGATATCGTGCCAACGGTTAAGCTGGCATTTCCGTCATTATTAATAGTATAGGTCACCAATTCAGAACCGGAGGTTATATCCACATCACCAAAAAGAGTACTGTCGGATAATCCGGGGGAAGTAGCGCCATTGATGATCGTTACGCTGTTACCAGAGACGCTCATTTCTGGAGTTGATGTCCCGGTTCCCTGAACGTCAAAGGTGTAGGGATTTTCTGTCAGATCACTATTTCCAAGACTGATATTTGCTTCACGAAGCCCAGTTCCCGAGGGGTTAAATTCGACGGTGAAGGCTACTGTGCTGCTGGGGGCCACCAACGGAGCCGGATTCGCTATAATGGAAAAGTCCAAGGCATGAGCACCTGTAATGGAAATAATCGGATTATCTCCCAGAACCAGATCTTCACTACCTGTGTTATAAACGACAAACTCTTGTGTTGCTGTAAATCCACCAATTACCTCTACGCTTCCGAAATCGGTACCATCTGCAGCAGATGGGGTGGGGTCACCTGAGGGGATCACAAGCATATTCCCCTTAACACTGATCTCTGACAGAGATGTCGGGTCATAAATACCCGTTCCCTGTATAGTAAAGGTATAAGGGTTTTCATCAGCATCATCATTTTGGATGCTCACGATAGCCTGGCGAGTTCCAAGAGCGAAGGGTGTAAAAGTGACCTCAAAACTGGTTGTGGTGCTATCAATGGCTATAGAGTTAGACGGTGTGGACGTAATAGTAAATTCAGAGGCATTTGTACCGCTGAAGTCCACATAGGGAGGTGGTCCTGTTAAACTCAATACAGCGTAACCAATATTACGGATAATAAAGGTTGCCGTAGCGGGTACACCGGAAATTTCAGCATCTCCCACATCTGTGAAGTCAGAGCTGGTGGGGAAAGCATCCCCAGACTCAATCACCAGGCCATTTCCAAGAACTTCGATTTCCTCATCGAGAGTTGAGGTTCCCAGACCCTCAATGCTAAAGCTAAAGGGGCTTTCGTCAGAATCATCACTTGAGATAAGCACGCTTGCCTGTCTCACACCAGTAGTTGTTGGATCAAAGGCAACCTGGAAGGTAAGTGATCCGGCCGCGCTGACTGTTGAGCTGGCAGGTTGCTGAGAAACAATAAAGTCCCCGGCGTTAGCGCCTGATATCTGAACGATAGGCAAACCAGTCAGTGATAAATCACCTGAGCCAACATTCTGGATGGTGAAAGTGTGGGCAAGTTGTGCAGCAGAAATATCACTACCCCCAAAATCAGTTAAATCCGAAGTTGACGGAGAAGTATCACCATCAGCAATATCATTCAAGTTTCCCTGCAGAGCAATTTCAGGCGTGGCTGTACCGTTACCTTGAACGTCAAAAACGAATGGATTTTCGTCAGCATCCGTATTGGCGATGGAGATTGTCGCTACGCGTAAACCTACCGCAGTAGGATTAAAAAGAACCGTAAAGGTGGATGAGCCACTTGTAGCAATCGGTGTTGATGGATTTGAACTGATGGAGAAATCACCAGGATTGGTTCCTCCAATTGCAACCAGAGACCCTCCAGTTAAATCAAGAGCAGCGGCACCTGTATTTTGGATGGTGAATTCGACATGATTTAATCCAGTGCCAATATCAAAAATACCAAAGTCAGTTGAGTCAGTATTGGACGGTGTAATATCACCAGAGACGATATCCTGTCCGTTCCCCTGAACCGCAATCTCAGGAGCAAGGCCTGTTCCTTGAATATCAAAATCATAAGGGTTTTCATCGGGATCATTGTTTGAAATGGACACGATGGCTGACCGTAATCCATTATCACTTGGGTCAAAAGTTATCTGAAAAGTAGTAGTTCCACTTGTGGTAACCGTTGTGGCCGGAGCCGTGGTAACTGAAAAATCTGCTGCGTTTGTTCCCGAAAGGGCAACGGCGGGTGATCCGTTTAAGGTCAGGTCAGCTGCACCACCAGCATTATCAATGGTGAAAGTATGCACAACGCTTCCGCTTGCCGCAGAAACGGATCCAAAATCTGTTTCGTCCGTTAGGCTGGGTGAGGTATCGCCATCAGGAATCGCATTGCCATTACCAACTATATTCATGTCTGGAGATGACTGTTGGGACATACCCGCATCGATGGTGGAGTTAAAGTTTCCGGAACTTGTTGTGAATAAATCAGAGAGTCCGGATGTTGTGTTTACATCACTATCAACAAGATCGGTAGCGCCACTATTGCGGGCAACAAATTGATAGCCACCAGGCAGATTGCTAACACGGATTCTATAGTCATCTGGAGTAACAGCACTAAAAGCATATTTACCAAAAGCGTCTGAGGTGGTTGCGTCCACAGTAGAGCCGTTGCTTTCAAGGACAAGTTCAACGGTCAGGCCAGGCAGGCCAGGCTCCCCAAAATCCTGATCTCCATTGCTGTTGAGATCATCCCATATAAAATCACCAACGCCTGTCGCCGAGTAACCGACATCAATACCCTCTTCGACAAGACCCACGCCAACAAAAAAGTTGTTTGTCTGACCTGTAGTTGGATCAGCGTCACTATCATTAACATCATCGCCACCCTGGTCTTGCAAGGTGATACCAAAACCAGCCGGAGCACCGGAAAAGATGATATAGTATTCAGAGGGAGCCAGGTTTTGAAAAGAGTATTCCCCATTCTCATCAGAGATGGTTGAGGCAATAAAGGGGCTGTCAATGCTGTATAGATCTACAACGACTCCAGCCAGTCCCGGTTCGCCGGCATCCTGTATTCCATCACTATTAACATCAACCCAAACCATGTTTCCAAGCTGTCCAGTTTCAGGAAGTGGTGCGGGTACCAGCGGGCAAGAGGCTCCATCTGATTTATTTAGATCAGCTTCACCCTGACCAACATAGATACTAAAGCCCCCCGGAGAGATCTTATACATTTTTCCACTTTGGCTGTTGGTAGTGAAGATATAACCATCATCAGCTGTCCAGGCTGCACCATAGTAAGCGCTATTAATATTGTTGATGTAATCATCACTTAGTCTTCCGGTAATGGGAATAATCGAGACGGAGTGACTGGAAGGGTCGTATTGAAAAAGGTTGGCGTCATGTATTCCGTAAAAATATCCATCAGCATCCAGGAAAGCCATATCGATGGGCAGCCAGGTCGCACCGCTGGTCGCATAGGTGGTTATTCCTCCGGTGCTGGCATCAAAAATGCCCATAGTCGTACCATTTGCATCCCAAAAATACATGTTTCCTGTAACATCAAAATCAGCCCTCCAGGATAAAAAGGGTATGGTTACAGACAGCACCTCAACGTCATAATTCCCATCGATCCGGATGATATTGTCTCCAGAAACGTCAGCGTCCTGTTCAAAAGCATAGAGCATTCCATCTTCAACATTATATCCCACACCATTGATATGATACCCAACCGTACTCGCAATATCATAGACATAAGGGTTCACCGTGGCATCCATGGCAGCAACATCACCATCGTTTCCCCAGATATGAAAGAATCTGGAGATACACGGGAACGGTGTTCCCTCTACCTTGCCATATCCTGTCAACCAGAAAGTGTAGGGAGATTCATTGCTATCATTGTTCTCAATGGAAACAGAGACATTACGGATGCCTGTTTGGGCGGGATCAAACTTGATGATAAATTCAGAGCTTCCTCCAGCCGGAATTGAAGATGATGGCATGCTCGTAACTGTATATTCTCCAGCAGCACCACCCCCAAGTTCTACCAGAGGGTTACCCGTTAGTACCAGACTCGAATCACCCGTATTGTATATGGTGTAAGTTGCATATGCTTCAACCAAAACAGGATGAACATCCCCAAAGTCAGTACTATCCAAAAGACTTGGACTGGCATCACCACTAGCTATTACCGTATTGTTTCCCTGAATTTCAATCTCAGGATAGGTCAAGCCAAAACCCTCTACCGTGAAGGTATAAGGGTTCTCGTCATCATCATTGTTTTCAATGCTGACAACAGCCGTTCGTAAGTCACCTGCTGATGGATTAAAAGAAATATTAAAGGGTACGCTTCCGGCGGGCGCCACAGGCGTACTGGGTTGCAGGGTAATCGAAAAATCAGCAGCATGGGCTCCTGAAATGGTTACCAGTGGTGCGCTGGCCAGAACCAGGTCATGTGTACCCGAATTATTAATCATGAAGGTCTGACTGTGTGACCCGCCGGTGACAGAGATGGCACCAAGGTAGGTTCCATCTGTTGCTGAGGGAGTGTTATCTCCAGAGGCAATGCTGGTAAGGTTTCCCTGAACATCAATTTCAGATAGAATACTGCCGTCACTGACTCCAGTACCTTGAATTGCAAAAGAATAACCGCTCTCATCCAGATCATTGTTGTTGATAGTCAACGTGGCTGAACGGGTACCCGCAGTTTGAGGATCAAAGGCGATTTGAAAGGTTGTGGATGAACCAGAGGCGACGCTACTGGATGGTGGGGTATGAACGCTGAAGTCACCAGCATGAACACCGCCAATAGTGACCAGGGGCCAGGATCCAGTCAGGTTTAGCTGGGCTGGTCCTGTATTATAAATTGTGTATGTAACGATGTATGTGGTTCCGCCTACTGTGAAAGAGTCAACATTTGTTGAATCACTTAGTGACGCTGTCATGTCACCATCGACAATTGATACGCCATTTCCATGAACATCTATTTCTGGGTTAATGGTTCCCGTGCCCTGGATATTAAAGGTGTAAGGACTTTCATCAGGATCATTATTGGTGATGGAAACAGTTGCCTGTCTTAGCCCGGTGGCTGGGGGATCAAAAGTAATTTGAAAGGCTTGAGTCCCGCCCTGGGGGCTAACCGTAGCCGAAGCGGGTTGTTGACTAACGGTAAAATCGGAAGCCTGCGACCCAAAAACAGAAACGATAGGAACGCCAGTAAGGGATAAATCTCCGGACCCTGAATTGTTAATCGAATAAGTATATATTTTTGAACCAGTATTTATATCGGTGTCGTCGAAATCAGTATAGTCTGTGGTAGACGTTGATGTCTTTCCATCAACAATGGAAACACTGTTTCCCAGGATATCCATTTCGGGAACAACCGAGCCGGTTCCTTGAATATCAAAGGTGTAAGGGTTTTTATCAGGATCATTATTGGCGATGGAAACGGTTGCCGTTCTAATGCCCGCGGCATCAGGATCGAACTTAACAATAAAAACACTGGTGCCGCCACTGGGGCTAATGCTGGCAACCGGCTGAGTTGTAACGGAGAAATCAGCAGCATGGGTCCCCGACAGAAGAACGAGAGGAGCTCCAGTTAAGGAAAGGTTGCTGGTGCCACTATTTGAAATAGTAAAACTATGATTGACAAATCCAGTGACAATATCAGCACTGCCAAAGTAGGTGTCGTCGGTGACACTGGGGGAGGTATCTCCATCAAAAATAGATGTACTGTTTCCAGAGATGTCAATTTCAGGAGGGCCGGAACCGGTTCCTTGAATATTAAAAGTATAGGGGTTCTCATCCGGATCTATACTGGCGATAGAGATTGTAGCACTACGAGTCCCCAGGTCTGATGGATCAAAAAGAACGACAAATATATCACTCCCGCCACCGCCACTTATTGTGGTTCCCGGTTGGGTTGTTACTGAAAAATCAGCGGCATGGGTTCCGGAGATACTGACAACAGGAGCTCCGGTCAAAAGTAAGTCGCCACCACCGTTATTGTAGACGGTGAAAGTTTGTGAGGCAGAACCAGTAACGCTGTAGACGACTCCAAAATCAGTGCCATCAGAGGTACCGGGAGTCACGTCTCCATCTGTGATATCAATTGCATTACCCTGAATGTTTATTTCTGGAGCTGTTACCACATTAATGCTGTAGTCTTCAACCTCACCGTCAAAGCCATTTTCACAACTTGTTGGATAAGCATTCCACTTTGTGGACACACGCATGATGGTTGTACCCAGTGTTGCTGTTGCTGGAATGGTTACTGACAGGGGAGATGAGCCAGTCGCACCAGCTACAACATTAGTTGCTGTTCCAAGAGTATATGACTCTCCAGCATCATCAAAATCTAAATCCTGGTTCCAGTCAATCCAGACCATCGTATTAACGGTATAATCCCCATCCGTATTTACATAAACACTCAGGTCATATGAAATGGATTGAGAGACAGTGGTTGATATTCCAGTGAAGTCTGAATAATCATTGTCCTCAAGGATTGTTGAATTATCAATGGTATTGAACACGACCTGCCGAAGACCAGTAAAATATCCATCCGAACTATTACCAGTTGAAGCACACTGAGCCGATATTTTGGTGCTGTAACCGGACAACAAAAAGAGAACAAGTGCAAAGCCAAAGGTGTGGCGAGTTGCCATTTTTAGAGCGCCAAACAAATTCAGAGAGTCAAAAGAAAAACCTCCAGGAGTGAATTTATTGGTCAGGGGGAGAATGAATGTTTTCAGAATCTAGCTTCCTTTAAGAGAGTACATTTTGGTCCAAAACCACTGTGTCGCCGGGTGGGAAAAGCTTGCCTATAGCTTGGCACACCGGGGCGAAAAATAAAAACAGTTTTGTTAAATAATCTTTGCATAAGTTCCTTTATATATGTCAAAGGTCATGCCAGTGGAAAAACAAGGGCTTAAGTTGTTAATAATATATATGATAAGTATGGTAATATATATTAAATGAAAAAGACTTGTGTTAGGTAAATCTGACGTGTTTTTAGCGAATGTAATATTATGGAGACAGTAAATGACAAGGGCAATCAATTGCAATCGGCCGGTTTTGTGAGACGAAAGCTGAAATAAAAAGCGAATATGCGGAACCCCTTGTTGCCCGGAGGCTAAAGACAAAAAGTGAAATACTGCAAGTCATAAAAATCAAGATTGATCAATGGCGCTGAAGAAAAAGACTAGCTGACCCCAAGACGTTTCTGCTCCCTTTTACTCATACTCCTCACAACCAGAAGATAGGAATCCTCAATAAGCTTATTCACAAGACCGGGCTCAAGGCTTCCATCAAGAGTAACTGTGTTCCAGTGATCTTTGTTCATGTGATAACCTGCTGTGATTGCCTCAAATTGTGATCTTAATATCTGGGCATCATCGGGATCGCATTTAAGATTTACTGCCAGCGGATTCCACTCAAGACCTACCAGCGCAAACATCTTATTCGCTACCTTAAACACGGCTGTTTTTTCATCAAACGGAAAGCTCAAAGATGATCCCTTGAAGCTCAACAACCGTGCTTCAAAGTCTGCATATTTTAAGGAGAGTTTTGCCCTATCTGTCATGGACCAGGCTCATGAATAGTTCTAACTTTTTCTTGTCCAGGCTTCCACCAGTACGTACACCACTACAGAGATCAAAGCCACCGGGATTAACCGCATTTTTTGCCAAGTGAATATTGTCTGCAGTCAGCCCTCCGGCGAGCAAAACAGGTAGCCTGGTCAGCTCGCAGATCTGCTGGCTAATGTTCCAGTCGTGAGTGTTACCGGTGCCTCCGAGTGTCTTTATTTCTGCACCAGGGTTTCCGGAATCTAGAAGCAGCATGTCAACAAGCCCTTCATAAATCCAGGCTTGAGATATGGACCTTTCACCATTCACATGAATGACCTGAATCAAGTACGTGTCAGGTCGAGCTTTTCTCAGCTTTTTTAATTGTTCTATAGGGACTTCATCCACAAGCTGGAGACCCCAGGTTTTAACCAAATCATGTTGGCGTAAAATGTCGAGATGGTTCTGCTTGCTGGTCAGTAGAACCGTTTTAGTTTCTGATGGAATTGCTTTAACAATACTGGCTATTTCATCCAGGGGGATTACGCCAGGTCCGCTGGGCATTTCAGAGACCAGTCCCAGGAAATCAGCACCAGCATCAAGAGCTATTATTGCCTCCTCAAATGAACTGATGCAACAAACTTTAACCAGAGCGTTAGGCACCTATAACATCCTATTGTGGGAAATGGTCATTTCAGACCAAAATTGACAATAACGGCCTGTAATTAATAAAATATTAAGAGAATGGTGGTAGCCCAGGGGTGCAATGTGACATATTCTAAGGCTAATCATCATCATGAAGGAGGTGTAATTTAGTTAAAGTGTTGCTTTAGGTGAGTTAAAAGCGGGTCTGGAAGTGTTGTTTTTACACTGACAAAAAAGATATTGAATTGTTCGCAAAAAGCAGGGTCCAGCTTGATAAAATCCTTTTGGGTTGTAATCCAATAATCACAGGAGTTGTTCTTTATTTCACCAAGCTGTTGTGGGGTATATTGTGCATGATCCGGGAGCGAAATTTTTACGCTTGCCCGTTGATGAATATCTTCAACTTGCTTGAAAAAGTGCTCCGGTTTTCCAAGGCCGGCAAAGAGGCCATAGTCACCCTTTAATTCAGAAATTATGAGCATCTTATTTTGATGGTCATAGACGTGATTATCAAGCTCAAAAAGTAGGTTGTTTTCAGAATTATTTTGCACGCCATTTTTGCTGTAAACCAGTAAGTCAGCACGCTCAATATTTTGGATTCCTTCCCTCAGAAAACCCCAGGGCAAGAGATGTGGTTTCTGTGTAACGTGAAAATCAACGATAAGGATGTCCAGATTTCGATGGAGCATTCGATGTTGAAATCCATCATCCAAAATAATGACATCTAGCGCAAAATTATTCTCAAGATAATGAGCTCCGGCAACTCGATTTTCAGAGACGACCACAGGTACACGGGGAAAATTATGTGCAATCAAAAATGGTTCATCTCCGGATTTAGTGAGGGTTTCAATAGGGCCATTTTCATCAGCCACAACGACAAGGCCATTGGACGATCTTCCATACCCTCGTGATAAAACAGCAGGCTTCTTATGGATGCTTAAAAAGTGAGCAACGAGGGCTTGAACGAGAATGGTTTTTCCGCTCCCGCCAGCAGAAATATTGCCCACGGAAATAACCGAAGTTTTAACGGAATGAGTTTTAAAAAGACGCCGGTCAAACATCCAGTTTCGCAATGAAGTGAGGAGTCCATATTTGATCGAAAGAGCAACACGAAATGGCAAAAACCAGGGGGCGGTATGAAGATAATTTAGAAGCTTCATCGGTGTCGATTAAAACGAGTTCTCCAGATCTTCCTGGTGTTTTTTACAGAGCAGACTCGCCTGCTTTAGTGCATTTTCCAATTCTTCTCCACGGAGCTTTGGATCGACTTTGATAGGTTCGCCAAAACTTGCAATGGCTTTTGAAAACGGAAGTGGGATGGCAAACTTATCCCACCCACGGGCTCTTAAAGCCCACTTGGAAACTGTGGCGGTGGGAATGATATATCCATCAAGATGTTGAGCTGCCACATAAGTTCCAGGTTTCATTTCACGACGAGGACCTCTGGGACCATCAGATGCAAAGGCTGAAATTTTGACTTCTTGTTTACGCAAATATCGTATCATGCCTTTGTATGCTCTGCGACCACCCCGAGTACTGGAACCGCGAAAAGTAACATAGTTCAAACCTTCGAGTACGGCACTGGCGATATCACCGTCACCCGCCTGACTGACAATAGCAGCAGGTTTAAGTGGAGCCGTCAAATACCAGGCGATAAACATGTCACCATGCCAGAATTGAAAAACCAGGGGTGCACCATTCTGTGCTAGATGCTGAAAGCGGGACCAACCCCGAACTTCCAACCTTAGACTTTTACCGATGATATTGACAATGCTTCCTCCAACCCGCCTGGCGATTTGCGAAATACGTGCCTGAGTTTTTCGATCTAAGCCCATGCTTTAATCTAAATCCTTTTGAATTTCAGCTGATATGGTTTTTGCACAGCCCGGATGACCAAGAGATTCCTTCAGCGTGTCTAACTTGGCTAGCATCTGGCTTCTGGCTGACAAGTCTGTTAATAAACGCAGGACTTCAACACTGATTTTATGGCCAGTGGCGTCACTTTGGATCAATTCGGGCACGGCTCTTTCCCCAATAATGAGATTGGGCATGGCGATATGTTCAATATCCACCAGGAGCTTACCGATGAGGTAGGATAATGGTGCAATCTTATAAATGACCACCAGAGGCGTTCCCAGATAGGCAGTCTCCAGGGTCGCAGTACCTGAAGCAACAATGGCTACATCAGCGTGTGCCATCATAGGGTAGGGTTCGTCATGGATAATCTTAACGTTTTCTAGTTGAGAGAACGGTTGGTAGTAGGCTTTAGAGAGAGAAGACAAACCAGCCAGCACAAATTGAATATCAGGCTGTTTCTGTTTGAGTGTGTTAATCGCGTCCAGTAAAGGCCTGACATGCCTTTCCATTTCATTACGTCGGCTGCCTGGGAGGAGTGCTACCAGGGGCTTATTCTCATCAAAATCATGCTTTTTGAAGAAGTCTGAGCGTTCAGGTAGATGGAAATCTCTTTCAACCAGGGGGTGTCCGGCAAACGTGACAGGAATACCATGTTTTTTGTAAAAATCCTCCTCAAAGGGGAAAATCACAAAAATGTGCTTGATGAATTGACGCATGGTTTTGATGCGGCCCTTTTTCCAGGCCCAGACCTGGGGTGATATATAATAGTAAACGGGGATGTTAAGGGCTTTGAGCTTCATGCCCAGACGTAAATTGAACCCGGGATAGTCAAGTAATATGGCGGCATCAGGTTTGCGGATTTCACACTGGCTAACCACGCTGGCCATGACCTTGTTAAAAAAGGAGAGGTGTTTAAGGACTTCAATAAATCCGGTGACAGACAAATCACGCGCATGATATAGGGTTTCAAGGCCTTCAGCTTCCATCAGATCACCGCCTAAACCCCAAAATGTATGCTCCGCATTTTGACCCTTTAAGGCTGCCATTAGTGGGGCAGCATGGTGGTCGCCAGAAATCTCTCCCGCGACAATAAGGAAGTTTTTAGCTGAAGTAGCTATTATTGATCCAGAAGCTGTTGGTTGATCAATTCGGCAATACGAAGGGCTTCCAGGCCATCACGACCACTTACAACAGGTGTCTGTTGAATTCGGATGGAATGTGCAAAAGCTGCCTGCTCGGCGTACATGGCATCCAGCTGAGGTAATTCGCGATTGGTATACACAATGGCTTTATCGGAGCCCTCCATGGGTATCACACGATCTCCCGTTACATCTGCGTCCTTGTTTTTAAGCGCATACATCTCGGTTGAGCCTTTTTGGAAATCAATAGTGATGTAGTGTTCGTGCTGAAAAATACGCATTTTACGCATGGGATTCAGGGAAATACGGCTGGCTGTAACATTAGCGACACAGCCGTTTTCAAAAGTGAGTCGAGCATTGGCGATATCGGCCTGATCGGAAATGACAGCCAGACCGTTGGCCTGGATATCTATTACGGGACTTTTTACCAGAGACAGAATGATATCAATGTCGTGAATCATGTTCTCATGAACCACGGGATTATCAATGCCACGGGGGACAAAACTCACGAGTCGGTGAGCCTCAATGAAGCGTGGCTCGAGAATAATATCATCCAGGGCAGTCAGAGCAGGGTTAAAACGCTCGACATGTCCAACCTGGATATTGACATTCTGTTTTTCGGCCAGAGCCACCAATTCCTCGGCCTCTGCCAAGGTGACAGAAATAGGCTTTTCAATAAAAACATGTTTTCCTGACCCGATAGCTGTTCTAGCGTAGGAATAGTGGAATTTTGTGGGGCAGGTAATAAAGAGAGCATCGCAAGCGTCGATAAGTGCAAGATGGTCAGGAGCAACCGGAACGCCAAATTCATTTGCAACCAGCTCGGCTCGATCTGAATCCGTGTCAAAAATACCCTGACAGTCCCAGTCCTCATGTTGGCTGAGATGTCTCGTGTGAAAGCGGCCGATATGGCCAGCGCCGATTAAACCGGCTTTGAGTTTGTGTGAGTTTGTCATAGCATGAAAATTAAGGCAAAACCATAGCAGTGAAAGGGTAAACCCCTCTGGTCTGAAAACATCCATTTGCCGCCCAATCAATTCATTCATGGCAAAAATTGTATTTAAAGTTATTTTAATCCACATTCCCGATGAATAGAGATATACTTAACTCCACAAGGGTCAAACATGGAACCACGCGAAATTATTTTAAAAGAATTACTTGAGGCCAGCCAGCTGCAGGGCATTGAAGCCCTGTTGGGTTGGGACCAGGAAACATATATGCCGGAGGGGGCTGGAGCAGCTAGATCTGAACAGGTTGCCTATATTACAACCTTGATGCACTCCAAGCTGGTGGGTGAACCGTTAAAGAATGCCCTGGAAGAACTTATTGATCTTCAAACAGGTGAACTAAGAATTATGACACTCTCCGATCGTGAGACCCGTCAACTCAAAGAAATCTGGCGTGATTACCGGCAGGAATCCATGCTTCCCACGGAGTTTGTTACTGATCTGGCAAAGCATGCGTCTGTATCACAGCAAGCCTGGGTCAGAGCCAGGAAGGACAACGATTTTGCCTTTTTTGAACCCTTTCTCACCAAGATGGTTCAACTCCAAAAAGAAAAAGCCAACTATCTCGCTGTGGGTTTAACACCTTACGACAGTCTACTGGATCAATTTGAGCCAGAAATGACGTCTGAAAAGGTGGCCAGCCTCTTTGCAGAAATCAGAGCCAGGCTAGTACCTCTCATTCAAAACATAAGAGAGGTTAAACACCGGGTGAATGGCAGCGTGCTTACGAAAGAATACGATGTGGACAAACAGTGGGACTTTGGTATCAGCATGCTGAATGCCATTGGTTTTGACAGCAACATTGGTCGCCAGGACCGTTCAGCCCATCCCTTCACCACCAGTACCCACCCTACAGATGTTCGCACAACCACACGACTTCGGGAAAACGATTTAAAGTCAGCTTTGCTTAGCTCGCTTCACGAGGGGGGACATGCCCTCTATGAGCAGGGCTTGCTTGCAGAAGAGTTTGGCAATCCCCTCGGACAATCCATTTCTTTAGGCATTCATGAGAGCCAGTCTAGGATGTGGGAAAATCTGGTGGGCTTAAGTCCTTCATTCTGGCGTTATGCCTACCCCAAACTACAATCCAAATTTCCAGATCAATTGAGAAATACTGATCGTGAGATGTTTTTTGCCGCAATGAATCGTGTGCGGCCCAGCATGATCCGCGTAGAGGCCGACGAAGCCACCTACAATCTGCATATCATGCTCCGTTTTGAAATTGAGAAGATGCTCATCAATGAAGACTTCCCCGTGGCAGAGCTTCCTCAGCTATGGAACGAAAAAATGGAAGAATATCTGGGAGTGACACCTGCTACGGACTCTAAAGGAGTACTCCAGGATGTGCACTGGTCATTTGGAGCTTTCGGATATTTTCCAACCTACACTTTGGGCAACCTCTATAGCGTGCAGTTTTTCAATCAGGCAAAAATAGAGTTGCCTGGCCTGGATGAATCTTGCGCTCGAGGTGATTTCTCTAGCCTGCTGGGATGGTTAAGAGAGCACATTCATAGTATTGGTCGTGGCCGCAAAGCTGAAGAGTTGGTTCTGGAGCTCACCGGGCAACCGCTGTCGGCTCAGCCCTTTATGGATTATCTGGAATCAAAATACAAAATGATATACAGTATCGATTGATCTTATGAATAATAAGCGTCTCCACAAAAGCATACTTGTGCAGGCCGACTTGAAATCCAGCTGGGAGAAGTGGACCACTCACGCCGGCTTGAAAACCTTTTTAGGCCTGGATAATAAGATTGAGCTCACACCCGGGGGTCCCTACGAAATATATTTCCTTTTGGATAACCCGGAAGGCACTCGTGGCGGTGAAGGCAATCAAGTTTTGAGTTTTCTACCCCCAAGGATGCTCTCCTTCACCTGGAATGCCCCACCTACAATCCCTGAAGTTCGGAATCATTCCCATAAAACCTGGGTTGTCATTCAGCTTGAAGAGGTTGACGCCAGACAAACCAGGGTTTCTCTTGATCACCTCGGTTGGCTGGATGGCGAAAAGTGGGATGAGACCTATGCTTATTTTGACCATGCCTGGGAAATTGTGCTGGATTCATTAAAGGAATCCCTTCGTTGATGGGGTTTCTTTAACACCCGACTTAAGTCGGGTGCTTGAAATCCTCGCATAACCAAGATATACATGTAATTCACGGTTCCCAACGCGGTAACAAATCCTAAATTCATGCCAGCGATGAAATGTGTTAACATGAAAGAATTGAATATATGAAACCTGTTGTACTTATTGTTCTCGATGGTGTGGGATATACCGAAAGAACTGAGGGTAATGCCGTGTTGGCTGCCAATACACCCAACCTTGATCACTATCGTCAGACATATCCCCGCAGCTTGTTAGGGGCTTCTGGAGAATCTGTGGGATTACCAGAAGGTTTTCAGGGATCCAGCGAAGTGGGACACTTAAGTATGGGTGCCGGTAAGGTTGTGACTCAGGAACTCAAACGAATCAACGATAAACTGGAAAGCGGACAGATTTACAATAGCGACCTGTGGAAAACCATGATGCAACAATGGCAAACCAGAGATTCTGCCTTCCACCTCTTCGGCCTTCTACAGGATGAAGGCGTCCACGCACACTATGACCACCTCTTCAAGTTTATTCGCCAGGCCAACAATGAGAATCCTGACGGTAAAATTGTCATTCACCCCTTTTTGGATGGACGTGACACGCCGCCACGATCTGCCCTGGAGCATTTAAGCAAGCTTGAACAGGTCATGTCTGAAGTGGACAATGTCTCCATCGGCACTCTCATGGGTCGTTATTATGGGATGGACCGCGGTAAAGTCTGGGAAATCACAGATCAAGCTTATGACTGCATTGTTTCAGGCAAAGGTCGTACTATGACCTCAGCCGCTGAAGCCATTCAAAGCTCGTGGGAGCAGGATAAAACGCCCAGTGGTGAGGACATGTTTGATGAATATATCCAACCCTTTGTCATGGAAGGTTATGCCGGAATCCATGCTGGTGATGTGGTTCTGCATACAAACTACCGCCAGGACAGGGCGACTCAATTAACCTTGGCTTTTACAGCAAAAAACTATCCCGGTGCACCAAAACAAGAACTGGACATAATTTATGCCGGCATGACGGCCTACTATGATGGTTTTGAGAATTTCCTGCTCATTGAAGCTGGCACTGGCGACACTGAATCGCCAGTCACTGTTGGCCAACTCATTGCTGAAGCGGGCTTGCGCCAATTACGTATGGCTGAAACCCAGAAATTCCCCCATGTAACCAGTTTTTTTAATGGCAAGCTGACCACCCCCTATAAAAATGAAGATCGGGAAGAACTGAAGGGACGTTTTGACCCTGCGAGCTTTGCCGATCATCCTGAAATGGAAGCCTATCGGGTGACCGAGAGCCTTTTAGCGAAACTGGCTGAAGACAAATACGATTTTATCATGGTAAATTATGCCAATGGGGACATGGTGGGACACACAGGTAATTTTGATGCAGGCGTGAAGGCTGTTGAGGTTCTGGATGAATGTGTTGCTCGGATTATTCCGGCCATCCTGGAGCGCGATGGCCAGATTCTTATGACAGCAGATCATGGAAATGTGGACCAGATGATTGACTATGAAACTGGCGCCGTCAGGACCAGTCACAGCCTTAATCCTGTGGAGATGCTATATATAGCCTCGGAAGCCCACCTGAACGTGGGACTGTCAGATGGAGTCTTGTCAGATATTGGCGTAACCGTCCTGGATCTCCTGGGTATTGAAACCCCCGCAGAGATGGATGCGAAGGTTCTGATCTCAAGAAAATAATTATTTTGTCCAGGCTGGGATTCGAATCCCAGACCGGATTAATAACCGTGTTTTGGTCGATATTACCACACAAATAAAAAATTAGAAAGAAGTCACACATGAAAAAAATATTCACCTCTTTAGCAATCATGCTCATGCTGTCAGTTGGAATGGCAGCCCAGCCCGGTGTATCCATCCATAAACTCAACAACGGTATGGATGTGTTGCTCATTGAAAATAAAGCCCTGCCAATGGTAGGCGTGAATGTGGTTATCAAAACGGGCTCGGCTTATGAGACCTATGAAACCAGCGGGATGAGCCATATGCTGGAGCACCTGCTCTTTAATGGTACCACAACACGTACTCAGCGGGAACTCTATGATGCCACCGATTTGATTGGAGGTTACAACAATGCCAACACAGGTGATTACTATACCAACTTCATGATGGTTATGCCCGCCGAACACAAAATTGCCGGGATGGAAATCCAGGCCGACATGCTGTTTAATTCCATCTTACCTGCCGAAAAATTTGAAAAAGAAAAGGGTATCGTTCTGGAAGAAATTGCCCAAAGTCTCTCAAAACCTGCCACACAGATGGAATACAACCTGGCGGCGGAGCTTTACAAAGGGCATTCCCTGTCCCTGCCGACCCTGGGAACTTACGCAACCATTGAACACATGACCCGTGAAGCCGTGAACCATTATTACACATCAACCTATCGTCCCAATAATATGATTCTAAGCGCCATTGGTAATTTTGATTCCGCTACCATGCTGGAAGATATCAATCGTATTTATGGCGCGGCGGCTCCGGGCTCTATATTCAGACCAACAGACTCTATCCTGAAAACTGGCCTGCTGAAACCAAGTCAAACACCCCTGTCTAACGCAAGCTGGCTGGATCGATATTATGGCGGCGAAGTACCCACCCTGCATCAGATTTACACACTACCAGGTGGACAAGGCAAAGGTTTTTTACAGTTGCTGGAAATGGCTCTCGATGATAACCAGAACAGGATTGAAGCTGAACTGAAGGCAGCCTGGCCTGATGTTGTTGACGGTCTTTCGATCCAGGTTCACTCAAGCCCAGTCGCCAATTATGTCGAACTTAAACTGAACTTGAAAAATGAAAGCCACGCTAAGGCGATCAGCAAGCAACTCAATAAAGCCATTAGTAAAACAAAATTCAAAATTGCTTCAACAACACTGGCCTCCATGGCGACCCGGGAAAAGACCGCTTTTCTCCAAAATGTTGAAAAACCACATATGTTTGGGATATACAACGCCTTTGATCTGGCCGTCTCTGGTATTGATGGAGTTCTGGATCTACCCACAGCCAAAGATTTTAGCAAGGCTGCGGCAGCCCTTAAATACTTCAAAATAAAGATGCAGCCCACCGTCATTTTTCATCATGCCCAGAGCGCCGAAGCAGCTGAAGCCTCTGGAAAAATCATGACCAGCCTGGTTCAATCCCCTGAGCAGGGCATGGGTCTTATCGTACGACAGAATCCAGGATCCGAATTACTGGCTATCCACTATCTATTTAAATACAAATCTGCCCACGAGAGTGAATTTGGAAAAGAGGCAGCAAAATATCTCCATGATTGTTTCGGTCAGCGTATGAAAAGCACTGAAAAGCAAGCCCAGGGTCAAAAGTTTGGTCTGAAATTTACAGTGAATGACAACCCCTGGATCCCCATGGATAACATCTATCTTCATCCTGATTTTGGATATATCCGTGTTGAAGGCCTGGCCAACGATCTTCCCGGGACAATTGGCTTTCTAAATTCAGAGATGAATGGCTTTGTACCCACACCCGAGGAATTCAAGGTTGCCCAGGGAAAGTTTTCACAATCCATGATGCATGGTAGCAAGGATAAAGCGAAGGATCTCTTTGATGAACAGGTTGATTCACACCTGTATGGGTCCAGTACTAAAGAAAATGAGAAGGTCTTGAGTTACGAGAGCCTTTTAAAATTCGCGCGAGTATATTTTGCACCTGAAAATCGTCTGGTAAGCGTGGTGTCACCTAAACCAGAAAAAATGGTCTCTAAACTGATGCTAGCAGGTAGCAAAACACCATCAAAAACTTATCCATTGACTGACAAATCCTATCTTACACCAAGCCAGCCTGTTTATGTTGATCTGCCCGGCGGTGGAGAGCGTACATATTTGTTCTGGGGTTTTGTAAAAGAAATTGAAAGCGGTGACGAGGCCGCCCTGAAAGCCCTCGGCCTAATTCTGCATGACAAAATCACCTTTGATGTCCGTGAAAAACAGGGCCTTGCTTATCGCATGTCAGCCACAGCATCAGTACGAGATGACAAAGTATTATTCTATATGAGCCTGGGTACTCGACCCCAAAATGCTGAAGTCCTATTGCCTCAGTTTGCATCACTTATGAGTAAAAAGACTTTGGGTGAATTAACAGAAGAGGATGTTCAAAAAACCATCAACATGTATCTTGGACGCATGATGTTTCGACGCCTGTCTAGCATCAACCAGGCTTATTATCTGGGAACATCACTCTTTTTTGAAAACGACATGAATCATGATCAGGCCTTTCTGGATGCACTGAAAGCAGTAAGGCTTGATGATGTCAACCGGGTTGCTGACAAATATCTATCAGCAGAAAACGCCATATCCATTGTAGTGAGGTAGAAACGAAAATTGCTGATATTTAAAAGTGACCAGCTCGTCATGCTGAGGCTCTCGAAGCATATGTATCTGATGCGAAGGTCACGCTTCGAGAGCCTCAGTGAGACAGTAACTGGCATTGCTTAAGAATTAGAATAAACCATAACGAGGTCATAAATGAGAACAACTAAAATTGCACTCTTAAGCGTCATTTCACTGCTTGTCACACTTTTTTCCTGTCAGACCGAGGTGGTCAACGAGGTAGTCTTCAAATCCCACAAGCTGGATTTTAGCATAAATGTGGAGAACCACACCGCAATCTTCTCTGACTCAGGGCAAATGCATGTCTCTGATGGGGTAAACCTCATGTATCTGGCACCAAACGCACAGATTTCAAGACTGACTATTGGTGAACACTCGCCAGATTTGGTTTTGCTCGATTCTAGTAAGCTTGAAGACCTGGAGTCTGATTTAGTTACAAAAATCCTAGCATTAGACCCACCAGAAGCGGCATTATGGGTACTGTTTGAGCATCATAACGCTGGAGAAACCACATTTTCCATGGAATACTCCGCCACCTTTGACGCTGATGTAGCTGATGTCAAATTTTCCAACCAGAACGTAGGCAGAGAAGTCACTGGAACCATCCTGGAAAAGGGTGCTTATTTCAGCCCCGGTGCTTTTTATTATCCACGCGGGGAAGATGGCCTCATGAGTTTTGAAGTAACGGCGACCATTCCAGCCAACTGGGAATCTATTGCCGACGGTAACAGTACGGCCAGCACCAGCTCAGCAAAAACAAAGACCCAGAGCTGGAAAAACCCTTATCAATCCGATGGTCTCATGTTTATGGCGGCCCCCTTTAGTGTCAAGCATGCCAAAGCCGGCGAAGTGGATGTGTACTGTTATTTCTTCGAAGAAGACACGAGTCTTTTTGAAACGTATTTGCCTGCTACAGTGGGTTACGTGAAGATGTACTCTGATCTGATCGGTGACTATCCCTATAAGCGATTTACCGTGGCAGAGAATTTTTTCCCCACGGGTTATGGTATGCCGGCCTGGACCCTGCTGGGGCAACAAGTCATTCGTTTACCCTTTATTGTCATGACCTCCCTGGGACATGAAGTGCTCCACAACTGGTGGGGCAACAGTATTTATGTAGATTATGAAAACGGAAACTGGTGTGAGGGCTTGACAGTTTATGGTGCTGACTATCGTTATAAGCTGAAACGAGGAGCCTCAAGTGCCCGGGATTATCGCAAAGATATTCTAAAACAGTATAAAAACTATGTCACCAAAGAGAACGATTTCCCCGTTCGAGAATTTGAGGCACGCCACAACGCTGAAAGTCGTACCATTGGCTATAATAAAACCATGATGATTTTCCATATGATTGAAGAAGTCATTGGTGAAGAGGCGTTCTTTCAAGCCTGGCGTGATGTGTTTGCCGAGAACAAGGGCCAGCAGGTTTCCTGGGAAAAATGGCTAGCAGCCTATGAAAAAACTTCCGGAGAAGACCTGAGTTATATCATTCCCCAGTGGGTAGATCGCGTTGGAGCGGCCCAAATCAAGGTTGAACTCCTTGACTCTGAATTCCTGAATGACGAAACAACAGTGAAATTCAAGGTTATTCAAACTGGATCAGATATATATAACCTGCGGATTCCAGTAAAATTTATAGGTGTTGAGGATCAGGATGGTCTGGTTGGTCTCCCTGTAGCTGAAACCACCTACGAATTTACAGTTAAAGGCAAAGCAACAGCCTTTGAGCTGGATCCTGACTATAATTTGTTTCGCCATCTCTATCCCCAGGAAATCGAAGCAACCGTCGCGGCAGCCATGGGCGCAAAGGAGAAACATTTCTGGTATTATCGTGATGGTGATGAGGCTGCCCTGAAATTATTTGGCGATGCACTGACAGAAGGTGATATCCTGCCCGCATCTCCGGCTGACGATGTTACGTTGGGTCTGGAAGGTAACTACGCCATTTTCGCACTGAATCCTGCCCAACTACCACCTGAGCTATCAAAACAGATTCAACTCGATAAAACCAGTATTACCATAAATGGCGAAAGCTTTCCAAGGGCAGGTCATACTTTTGTTCTGAGCTCTGAAGAGGAAGAAATTGCAGCAAAAATGCTGGTAGTCATTTCAGACGATCTTAGCTCATTGCCTCGCCTTGGGCAACTGGTTCCGCATTACGGAAAGTATTCCTATCTGGTCTTTAAGGGTAGCCGCAATGTCGCCAAAGGTCAGTGGCCGGCTCTTACCAGTCCTTTGAGGGTGGAATTGTAACTCAGGGGAGCCATGTTATTTAAGACCTGAGCAATATCCCCAGAAATGGGAATCGTCAGGACTAGATACAATAAAATCGCAAAAAAAGGGTGTATCAGCGACCTGTTTTCTCTAAGTTGATGGAAATTGATACCTTTTGGGAGAATGACTGCTAATATTATGCTTTATTTATGGCATTGGTTTTGCTAATATCGACCCACAGTTCGAATAATCGAACAAGAGGTTAGGAAATTATGACAAAGACTGCTACAGCTAATCGAAAATCCGCCGAAAGAGCCGCTCGGCAAGAGTTGATTCTACAGGGCGCTCTGGCCGTTTTTAGGGAAAAAGGCCTGGAGGGAGCCAAGATCGATGAAATCGCTCGTGTTTCAGGATTCGGAAAAGCGACGCTCTATTACTACTTCAGCTCAAAAGAAGAAATTTTCAGCGCTCTCCTCCTTAATGGCTGGCGAAGTCTCTGGCGTGAACTTGAAGAAATTGCTAGGGGTGATGACAGCCCACGCACACTCTTCATCTCCATGCTAAAAAAGATTGTCGAGCTGGTGAATACAGATCGTCCACTCTATGAATTCCTTTTCCAGGCACCTCAATCATTTACTCCAGAAGAAAATGAACGTTCCGAATGGAAAGTCTACCAGAATCGCCTGTATAAGGTATTAATGGAGCTTATTGAACAGGGTATCCAGGAGGGTGAATTTCCTGAAATGGAACCGCGACTAATAATGCGGGCTATGGGTGGTCTTTTTCATGGCCTGGTATTTTTAGGTAAAGATCGTAAATCAATCACTGAGAACGAAATAGAAGAAATGCTTGGTAGCCTGCTTGGCAAAGCAGGCCAGACAAAATGAAGCAATTCTCTACAAATAAACGCAACAGTAACAATCAAGCGAGGAGATAATTCCATGCAAAGAAAAGCTACTATTTTTACGCTAATCCTGATGGCCCTGAGCTTCAGTCTTGCTTTTGGTCAAGCTTACACAGAAGATTTTGAAGATAGCGACATCAGCGAGTGGCAACAATATCGTATTGATGAAGAAATGATTCAAGCTGTCGATATGACCAGCGCTCCTGCTGTTCTCATTGGCGGTGGTGACAAGGCTGGTTACATCCAGGATCTGGAT
>JABIFG010000310.1 GCA_018650795.1 Fidelibacterota bacterium | reverse complement strand
TGATGGTGAATCTCTTATTTATAAAGTCAATGGTCCCCAGCGGATAAAAATTTATTCTCGTGCTGTCCTCAGTAGTAAAAAAGGCAAGTCAAAATCATTCGGTTTTGAAGTACAGTTAAATGGGAATCAACCACTCCAGGTAAATCATCAACAAAAATATAGTAAAGGTGTCAAATCACCTCAACATCCCAATCATTACTTTAGCAAATCAGCCATCGATTATATCAGCATTCCGTCTGGTGTGAACCAGGTCACTATTCGACCCAAGAAACGGGGAGAGCGCATATTGGTGCGTGTCCTGGAGGACAATAAAGCGCCGAAAGGGAAGAAGAAGCGGGTCGATGCACTCTCTGAAGAAGCACCCATCAAGCTCATATCCAAGGGTAAGCGGCTCAGTTATTACGCCATGACCAAAGACCATCCACTCTTTGTGACCATGGAAGGACCGGTTAACCTGGAGATAACCAGTCGCCTGGGATTTGGTCCTCAGATGGGGCGTGAGGAAGATTATCGTATCCAGATTCTTGATAACGGTAAAGTTGTGGGTACTTATTATTTCTCAACAGATCGTTCTGAAGTTACTACGGTTGAAGGTCACAATGAACTTGTTCCAGGTAGCTGGCGCAGTTGCGATGTGAAGCTGGGCAAGGGCATGCACGAAATTAAACTCAGACTAATGGATAAGGATCGTCAGGTCTATATCAAGTTAAATCAGATTATTGGAGGCTAGTGCGACGTTTACTCCTTATAGCACTCCTGTTTGGGCAATTATTCTCACAAAGCTTTGTGCAGCGCTTGGCTGCTCCTGTATTCTATGAGCTAGGTGTTCAACCGAATTTTCAGAGCAATCCCCTCAACCTCTCCGATGTAGAAATTATAAAAGCAGCTCAGGATTCTGAATATCTGGATGGCATCGCCTACTCATCCAGTAACGTGGTCTCACTCTCTGCAAAACTGAACTATTCGCCAAGACTGTTTGCCGGGCGGAAGACTAGATTCAACCTTCAGCTAAACCATCATTATTACCACGATATTCCTGAGCGAAGCTATCAGAGCTATTCATTGGGTGTTCGTCAATCTCTTGGTAAATATCGTTACCTCAATCTGGGGTACTGGATCTTGCCGGAGTACTATTTAAGAAATTATCGCTATCAGGATATCAGCACGCTGAGAACCAGCCGAGAAATCTGCAAATTCGGCACGGACAGATTCTGGCTGGGATATAAGCATCGAATTACTAAAAGAAATACCATCGAATATCGACTGACCCTCCGCAATGAAATCTATCAGGCTCCTTTTTCACACTATGATATGCATATGCTTGAAGGTGACCTCAAGTTAAATCTGGGTCAGTTCAACCGCCTCACTCTCAACACGGAGCTCCAATATGGGGTCGCTGATAACGACAATGAGTATGATGCGCTGGACCGATCATATAAATATTTGAACATTCGACCATCCCTGACAATCAGATTGCCCGGGAATCATCGTCTCCGTCTGGCTGCTCGCTTTGATCAGCGCGCCTATGACAGTGAACAAAATGATGATCCTCTCCATGCTGGTCGCTATCAGGATGAGTACCGTTTTGATTTCTCAATCTTGCCAAAACTTGATGGACCATTTATTGTTGAACCGTTTGCAGGCTATCGTGAACGTAGTGTGGACTCAAGTGATCCAAAGGTTCGCGATCTCAAATCCTTCTCAAGATACTGGTTTGGTGTCCGCTTTGGATTCAAATCCGTTATAGACATGTACTTTTAATTTTATGAAATGATGAGTTACGTTAAACACATGAAAAGAATAATTCTATCTGCATCTGTATTAATACTGGTCCTCCTGCTGGCAGCCTGTTTAAAACCCGATCCCATCAATACTTCTTTTGCCAGTGATGTCTACCTTATGGATGTCTTGGAGACTGGAGCATATGCCCGGGATGTCTATGTACATGATGGAGCCATTTTGGTGGCGGCGTCTCAGGCAGGGAATCAGTCTTGGCAGGAAAAATCCGATGGCTCCGTCGAGAAAACTTTGGAATATAAATTTGGTGATGATCCTGCCTTACGAGTAATTGTTGAACCTGAAACCCGCCTGATGTTCACATTTGATCGTGGAGGGGGCTTTTTTAAGAAACTATCACCGGGACTTCACTCATTTGACTCTGTTTACGCTCAACACGGTGTGAATGTTGAAACATCGGAAGGTGGAACCTACGGAAGTGGGGGCAACGAAGATTTTGCAGTCCGAAAAATTAATGACAGTTTAGTTGCCCTATATGTCATCGACCGGACATCTAATGACGGATTAAAGCAGTATTATTTCAATCGCTACTACAAGGAAGCAGATTTTTTGTATGATGGTGAGTATTTTTATTGGGAATTGAGCAACGCGGGAGCATCAACGGGTGGTATTAACCTGGGACTGGACTTAAGAGACACGCTTATGGCTATTTCACATGATGAACTCGGTGTTGGCTTGTATCGCTTGGATGGTGTGGAATTGGATACGCTGGGGGTCGTGAACACACCGGGTGAAGCTCTGGAAGTGAAATTTTATGATAATTATCTGCTTTCAGCCAATAATTGGGCAGGCATGGGGATTTTTTCAATAGGTGCAGGGGATAGTAGTCTGACCCATTTAGCGGACATCGAAGTCGGCGGATGGGTAAAACAGATCAGCGTATGGAATGATATTGCAGTTTTGAGTTGTGGGGAAAATGGGATTTTTCTGGTTGATTTAAGTGATCCGGAAATTCCTCAGGTGGATCAGCCAATTGATGCTGGTTACACCTATCGCACACATGTGGCTGGTAATATTATTTATGCTGCTACACGTGAGGGGGTTAAACGCTATCACATTGAAAGCAGGTAATTAATGCGCAAATCCCTATATACTATATTCACCCTTTTACTGGCTCTCAATTCATTGGGAGCTGCTGATTTAATACGACCCCGGATGAATCTCAGTTCTACAGTCGAGGGAATCCGTGTTGATCTGGATTTTCAACACATCGGCGAAGGACAGTGGCGTGAGATGCTGGAACAACCAGAATCCTTCCATAACTATGGTTACGGTGTTGCAGGTGGTCCTGGTGATGCAGCTCTGCCCATGCTCACTGTGCTTGTTCCTGTTGCTCAAGAGGGTGATCCCAATATTGCTAATGTGGATCGCAATGACTATGCTCTCGCTGAATTATCTCTCAAGGCGACACCCTCAGGACATCTGGATTCAGATATGCAGGCTGTGGAAATTTCAAGTTACAATTGGAATCAGGCTTCCCGATCTCTGGCAATAGATATTCTTCCGGGTGAATCTGTAACTATTAAGGGTCAGAGTTATTTGCCCATTACTCTACATCCTGTTCAGTTAAATAAGTCCACCCAAGCTCCCGAAGTACCACTTACGATTCAATTTGATATTCAGGGTGTTGAGCTTGCCGAAACCTCATTGGTAACAGATGATGGTGGTGTGCAGTCGGTTACCCTCCCTGAGGAGCAATTTGCCAGCAAGGGTCATTATCTGATTATTACACCCTCTCAGTTTCTGGATTATATCCAATATTTTGCCGATTGGAAATTGCGCAAAGGCTACGAAGTCACTATCGTGACTACGAGTACCGCCGGTGGCTCCGCCAGTGCCATAAAGTCGTACATTCAAACAGCCTGGGACACCTGGGAGAGTCAACCTGATTATCTGGTTATCGTAGGTGATGAAGATCAGGGCATTCCCGGTCACTATATCCAGAACCCCCAGGGAGATAATCTGGTTACAGATCATCCATACGCTTTGCTGGAAGGGGATGATTCATTTCCAGAACTCATGGTAGGCCGACTGTCAGTAGATACGGTTTCAGAATTGGTTTCCTTTACTGCAAAAATCGTGGCTTACGAGAGTAGCCCCTATATGGAAGAAACCGCCTGGTTTGAACGGGCACTTATGATTTCCACCAACTGGGGTGCTGCTTCAGCCCAGGCCACCAAGGAGTGGGTCGCTGACAAGCTTATCGAAAGTGGATTTGATCAGGTTCTTACCGCCTATCATCCAAATGTTTCCTCAACCACACGCATTTCTTCACCCATCAATAATGGTGTTAGTTTTGTCAACTACCGTGGCTACGGCATGTATAACGGTTGGTATGGTCCCGATTTCACCAGCACAGATGTATATAATCTTATACGCAATGGATCGAAAACACCTGTGATTACCTCAGTTGTTTGTGGTGGAGGAAATTTCGCTGCCTCAACTGATGATCCCTGCTTTGGTGAGGTTTGGACCCGTATCGGGACCTTTTCTGTGCCCAAAGGTGCTGTCGCCTTCTTTGGCCCCAGCGAACTTTATACTCACACCCAATTTAATAATGTCATCGATATCGGTATATACTCTGGCATATTTGATAATGGCATTACCACTCTGGGAGATGCACTCTGGAATGGAAAATTTGAACTGTGGCGCAATTATCACCAGAACACATTTTTCCCTTTTGATCAAACACCTGAATTTTATCATCACGTCTATAACCTCCTGGGTGATCCCGGTATGCAATTGTGGACCGCCACACCACAACTCCTGACTGTCACCCATACGGAAACACTTACCACAGGTGAAAACTCCTCCGTGATTACAGTGACAGACACTTCTGGTAATCCAATTTCCGGTGCCTATGTCTCATTCTACAATGAAGATAATGCAGTGGGTGGGTATACTGGCGTCGATGGTGAAATCAATTTGCCTTTTCAAGCTTTCAGCGCAGGGGAAGTTGAACTCACAGTGACAGGTCAAAATTTGTTTCCATATATGGCTACCCTGGCTGTCACAGAAACTGACCAGTCTCTGACTCTAAACAATTGGACCACTTCTGTTGATGGTCAGCTCATTGCAGGTGAGGTCTCCACGATGTTGCTGAGTTTGGACAATTCTGGTGCCGCATTGAGTGATGTTGAAATAACCTTCTCCTCCGAGACAGAAGGCATTATCCTGAGTGAAACCATCATCGTTCCCAGTATCCCAGCACAGAGTATCTACGATCTGGATCCTCTGGATATTTCAGTCGGTAGCCAACTCAAACACGGTCAACAAGTGATAGTAAATGTACAAGTTGTCGCCGATGATAATATCATGAATTGGAATAAATATCTCACTGTCCAGGCTCCTCTTGTAAGTATCCACAGCCTGAATGTTGTCGGTGGCATACTGGATTCCGGTGATTCAGTTCTAGTTGAGATTGAAATGATCAATCTGGGTGGTGTGGCTTCAGCTCCTGTCACCATCACGCCCTTGGAGCATGAGATGGTAAGTTTTGAAGCCGGACAGTTGGTGTGTCCAGGAATTGATATTGATGCTACTGCTCCGACGGATGGTGCCTTTGCCCTGGTTTTCAGTGATCAGGTATTCCCGGCTGAGAGACTCACCCTCCAATTTGAGTGTGTCCTGGAGAATGTCACAGATACACTGGAATATGTTTTAGAAGTTGGCGAGCCAAACCGTTATGGACCTTCTCAGGCCGATGACTATGGTTATCGCATGTTTGATAATTGGGATCTGGCCTATACCAAAGCACCGTCTTACGACTGGATGGAGATTGACCCGGCCCTGGGCGGACTGGGTAGCACGATTCCCATGAGTGACCAGTATGAGGAAGGTGATGCTTCACGGATGCTCAATTTGCCCTTTCCCGTGACCTATTATGGTGAGACTTACAATACAATCACTGTGTGTACCAATGGCTGGGCTGCTTTTGGCCCCCAATCGGTTGTGAATTTCCATAACCGCATTATTCCTTCACCCATTGGACCAACAGCAATGCTGGCTCCTTATTGGGATGATCTGATAACGAATCCCGGCAATGTGAGTTATAAAAATGTGGGTGGTGGAGAATCCTTCGTGATCGAATGGAGTCGCATGTCGAATTTGCACATGGACAATAATCTGAGTTTCCAGATTGTGTTTTACGACACAGAAGAATATCCCACAATAAGTGGAAACAATGACATCAAATTTCAATACAAGAATTATGAGAATGTGGATATAGAGTCCAACTTTTCAACTGTAGGCATCGAATCTCCTGACTATTCCACAGGTATTCTGGCCTCTTACAACAACATTGATGATTACAGTATTGGTAATCTGCATAATGGGAGTGCTCTGTTGTTTTCCACGGATCGAGGCGATCGATTACCAGATGCCGTGGCAGCTGTGAGTAGTACCTATTTGAACTTTGTTCAAAATCCCTGGTCCAGTGATAGCGATTCGATCATTATTTCAAATGTGGGTGAATCACCTCTAGCATTTAACATCGATATGAATTCAACCTTGGATCTGCTACCTCCGGCACCGTCCATGCCTGAAACAAATGCCAGCAAAACTTCACCAGATGAGACAGCCAACACATCATTTACTCGGGAGGGGAGTGATGCCTATGGATATTTTTGGAAAGATGACTCTGATAATGGCGGACCGGTATACAATTGGATCGACATTGAAAATCAGGATAATCTGATAGTCCATCTGGGAGATCAGGATGATAGTAGTGTGGGTCCTCTAAATATTGGATTTGATTTTCCCTTTTATGGAGATGTGTTTAACCAGGTTTTTCTGAGCAGCAATGGAAGCATGTCCTTTATGGGGAACTATGCCCCCTGGTTAAATACCTTTTTACCCACCACATCAGCACCTTCTGCACTGATTGCACCCTGGTGGGATGATTTGAACAACGATGTAGGTCCTCAGGGAACCCTCTACATGTGGTCCAATGGCTATGACCAATGTATTATGACCTGGAAGGATTTCCCGAAATTTGGGACCAGTGATTTGTACACCTTTCAGGTAATTCTGGATTCTTTTGGAAAATTAATTTTCCAATACGAGCGAGTGGATGGCGTCACCAATAGCTCAACAATTGGTATGCAGAGTGCCAACCGCAGTGCTGGTCTCCTTATCCGCTATAATGACGAGTCGCCCTTCGAAGCTGGAACAGCGATTTCAATTCATCCTCCAGTGCCCTGGTTTATGGCAACTGGGTGGTCAGGTCAGCTGGGTCCTGGCGAAAGCAGTTCCTTCGTCGTAACCATTCAGTCATTGAATCTTGATCCCGGTCATTATGATATGCCCCTCACACTATTTACCAGTGCTGAGAACTACCGTGAAACTGAAATGATGGTCGGACTGGATGTCGTGCATGGACAACATCCATCTGGCGATGTGAATCTGGATTATATCGTTAACATTCGGGACTTGATGGACTTACTGGACTACATCCTTTTACTCGAAGAGATGAACGAGGACCAATTCGAAGCAGCAGATATGTCTTTTGATGATGAGGTGAATGTCATCGATGTCATCATGTTGCTTGAACAAATATTAGACACGAACTAAACACTTTAGAATCGGAATAATACAATCGATCTATTGACCTAGAAAAAGGGTTTAAAATAATGAGACATCTTTTATTGCTTCTGCTGGCGGGGAGCGTTTTTGCAACAGGGGAATTCGAGTGGGTTGAAGATGGGGTTCCTGTTCGTCAGGGGGTTCATATCGAGTGGCAGCGTAGTGGTGATGTTGGTGCTCCCGGAGAAATGATCTTTGGCTGGTCAGATACACGGACCGGTGATCGCGATATCTATGTTCAGAAAATTGATACTTCGGGAAATAAACTCTGGGGTGATACCGGTATTCGTGCCACTGTAGCAGCTGGCCGTCAGGAAGACCCCGTGCTGGTTTCAGATGGATCTGGTGGGGCTTATCTGGCCTGGATTGATTACCGCGATGATGAATATGGAGATGTCTATGCCCAGCATATTGATTCAAATGGAAACTTGTCCTGGGATGCATCAGGTGTTCCACTTGCAGTAAATGCTGGATCTCAGCAATCTGCCAATATGGCTCGAGGAGCTACAGGTGTGGCGTATGTCATCTGGAATGATGGCTCTCAATCTGAATCGGGTGATATTTTTGGGACTGTGCTTACTACCGCAGGACCTCTGGCTTCAGGTGGCACCAATGGCTTGCCCGTAGTGAATGCCTCAGGAACTCAGACAAATCATAGTATTGAAACCAGTGGTAGTGAAGTCGTCGTGGTTTGGCGCGATACTCGCGATACCAATGATCCAGATATCTACGGACAAAGATTAGATGTGAATTTTACCGGTCTCTGGGGTGAAAATGGTCTCATGGTCTGTGGCAATGCTTCTGATCAGGTCTATCCCAAAGTTGCCCCTGCTGATGGTGACAGAGTAGCTGTCTCCTGGTTGGATAACCGTAATAATATCAAAACGGATATTTTTTCACAACTCCTGGATGTGAATGGAAATCCAGTCTGGGCAGTGGATGGAATTCCGCTGACGAATCTTGCTTCTGAGCAAAGTTTCAGTCGTGTAAAATCAAATGGTGTAGATCGTATCTATTATGTGTGGCAGGATTTCCGTAATAATGCCCAGGATCCGGACATTTTTATTCAGAGTCTGGATTTCTCAGGCACACCTGTCTGGACAGATGGGGGCATCCCGGTAGTCACAGCTGATCTAAAACAACTCCAGCCACGTTTTACGCTGGGAGATGCCGGTGGAGTATATATCACCTGGCTGGATGAACGTAATGGTGGCTACCCACAATCCGATATTTATATCCAATATGTGAATGTTGATGGGAGCATGGCCTTCGTGGCAGATGGTCTGGCGCTGACCTCCGGCAAAAAATACCAGAATGGCGGTCTGGTGCGTCCCGATGGAAATGGTGGGGCACTGGTTGTCTGGTCCAATGCATCAACTGGTAGTATTGGTGTCACTGGCCAACATGTTGGTGTGGATGGTAGTCAAGCCTGGGAAGTTGATGGTTCTGAATTCTTTTTTGGTATTGATGGAGATGCCAGCAAATTCCAGACGCTGACCTGGGATGACAACGATGCACTGATTTTCTGGGAAGACAATCGCTGGGCTGGCACTGGATCCGTTTCCATGGCACAGGTCATGGATCAAACCGGGGCCATCCAATATGCCATGGATGGTGAGGTTCTTTCAGGAAATGAGCAACAATTAAGTCCCATCATTGTCCCTGATAATGAAGGAGGGGCATATATCACCTATACAAATATTTCTACTGGTACTGAGATCCTGTTCGCACAGCATGTTGGTGACGATCTGGCACCGACCTGGGCTTCGGATGGAATTCAAGTAAATCCCAATGCCATCCTGGGACAGTTCAAGCCCCAGATGGTTACCAGTGCAGATGCTTATCTCTACTATTTCTGGACCGAGGATATCTTTTTCCAGGGTTTACTGTTGCATGCTCAAAAGTATGATATCAATGGTGTAGCCCAATGGGCAGCAGGCGGTCTTCAGATTGGACCCCCTGAAATAGGTGGCGACAAATACGTCACCAGCGCCATAGCTATGGCCGATTCTACAGTTATTTATGTTTGGGAATCTGAAACGGTTGACGGAACAAAAACATATGTCTCGAAGCTATCTCCTGCTGGAAGTAACATCTGGACGGAGGCAGTCACAGAGGCAGCAGGTACTCAACGTAGTTCGGTTGCAGCCTACAACCCCGAATCAGATTTGCTCATCATTGCCTGGGAAGATCTCCGTAATGTCAGCGAAAGCAGTGTTGATCTATACGCTGTGAGCGTTGATACCGATGGAAATTTGGGAGCCGAACAGCTCATCAGTAACCAATTTGGCGATCAAACCAATCTGGCCTTGAGCTTTGCCGACGATAACAGCTCCACACTGTATGCTGCCTGGCAGGACTATGATGGCTTTCAGCATGACATTTATGTGAAAAACCTCACTACTGATACTGCTGCAGAACAAATAACCACCCTGCCGACTGAAAATAAAGCGCCTGCTTTACGCACAATCAGTGGGTCCCGCTATCTGGTCGCCTGGGAAGATGTTCGCAATGGCATTCATTCAGATTTATACTTTTATGACTCACATCCGGATAGCCGTGGTCATGGTGTTGAAGGTGTACCGCTTTGTCTGGCAATATTGAATCAAATGCAGCCTCAGATTGTGTCCTTTGCCGGCAGCAATCCTGATTCACT
>JABIFG010000040.1 GCA_018650795.1 Fidelibacterota bacterium | reverse complement strand
GTGGGCCAGGGACCGTCAAATAATTCTTGCTGCAATTGGCCAACCACAGCATCATTGTCATTGGCGTCAGCATAGGAGCCGAGAATAACAGGAAAGCTGGCATAAATATCTTCCCGCAGGTCTCGGGTTCCATTTGCGGCCGCGGCAAGGTTGGCGGCTTTAATTCTTTGCATTTTGGCTGCCAGCCCCCCCTGTGTATAGGTTTCAGCTAAGATAGCCGTTTGCTGTATAACCTTATTTGATGGAATCACTCCCGGTTTCGCCGGTGATAAAGCCAGGGCGATGCTAAGTATCAGTAGATGTGCTGTAATAAACCTGTATATCATAATTGACCTAAATTTAATAATTTACTATCATCTGATTAAATTGCACTGGGATCGATGGAGAACAATGACTTATCCCACACAAAATGTGGAGTTTTTCTAACGGAACAACTGAAACTTATTAGGTTTAATTGGATTGAATAGTCTTGGAAAATTCCTCAAAGCTATGATACAGGAAATCTGGTTCCTCCTTCTCAAGCATATCAACTGAAGAGAACCCGTATGACAGGGCAATGGAAATAGCACCAGCACCCTTGGCTGCAATGGTATCTACTGGGTTGTCTCCCAGCATACACACATCTCCAGGTAATTCGATGCCCAGCTCATGAATTCCATAACGGATCACTTCAGGATCGGGTTTGGAGACTGGTAAGGTATCTCTACCCCAACTAAATTTGAAATGTTGTGACAGATTGAGTTCTCTGAGAACGCCTTTTACCATTTCTTCGGGTTTATTCGAAATCACACCCATGGGGCGACTTTCATCCCGGAGAAATTCAATGACACCTGGATAGGGTTGGGCTTCATCGACGATATGGTTACGATAGAAATCACGAAATTTTTCCCAGATTTCTGTCACTAATTTATCGTCTACTTTAATATCTGGTGTATTAATTTGTAAGCACTTCTGAACCAGGAAATGGGCTCCATAGCCAACATGGGACAGTATGGTTTCATGAGATAATTGCGGGTATCCCAATGATTCAAAAGCTCTATTTATATTAGCGGTGATATCACGACTGGTATCAACCAGGGTTCCATCCAGATCAAACAATATTCCACGGGGGTTTAACATATTTCCTCATTTTGCTGATTCATAAAATCTCTACAACGAATTTTACGAAAATTACGAATTTATTTTTGAACATTCCCACAGTTGTGAAAGCTGAGTTTAAAACTATTGAAGGATTCGTCTCCTTCGTTTTGTTCGTTGTAAAAAAAGTTCTGTTGGTCATATAGTCATAAGTAGCTACCTGCTTCAAATTAAAAGAGACCGGCAAAAAGCCAGCCTCTTTTCGGATAGACCTGAGTAAAAATAGTCTAGGCCAGAAGTTCCTTCGCTG
This sequence comes from Fidelibacterota bacterium, assembly GCA_018650795.1. Taxonomy (GTDB): domain Bacteria; phylum Fidelibacterota; class UBA8477; order UBA8477; family JABMPR01; genus JABMPR01. The sequence goes on along the minus strand of JABIFG010000040.1, from coordinate 2,668 downwards.
CTGCATTCAGAGCAGGAACTACATCAAATAGATCAGCCACAATACCATAATTTGCCACCTTAAAGATGGGTGCTTCAGGATCAGTATTAATAGCCACAATACATTTCGAAGAATTCATCCCAGCAAGATGCTGAATAGCACCAGAGATTCCACAGGCGATATATAAGTTGGGTGAAACGGTTTTACCAGTTTGACCAACTTGATCGGCATGTGGACGCCAGCCGGCATCCACGGTAGCTCTTGAAGCTCCGACTGCTGCTCCGAGTGTATCCGCAAGCTCTTCGACAATGTTGAAATTATCGGGACCACCCATACCACGGCCACCAGAAACGATGATACTGGCTTCTGTGAGTTCAGGTCTGGTACTGGCTTTCATCACTGTTTCAGCTACAGTGACTTGCGCATCTGCATCTCCTAAGGCAACGGCCATATTTTCAACAGATCCAGCGCCGGATTTCTCTTCGGCAGCAAAGACATTGGGTCTTAATGTCACTAGGACAGGTGCTTTTTTTGCTGCGACTCTTAGAAAGGCCTTGCCGGCATAGATGGGTCTCTTCACAACGAGATGATCTCCATCCCATGTGGTTTCGACAACATCACTTAGGAGGCTGGCATCGGCCTTAGCTGCCAGTATGGCGCCCAATTCTCGTCCCATGGCAGAGGAACTCAGAAGTACAACTTCTGCTGAACTACTGCTCAAAGCATCACTGAGTAATTTTGCATAGCCACCAGGACTGTAAACTGCCAGACCTGCATCATCAGCCATGAGAATTTTATCAGCACCATAGCTACCGATTGTCGCACCAAGATCGGTGATCCCAGCACCTATTACACATACCGACAGAGTTCCCCCCGCTCCATCAGCTAAACATCTACCTTCGGATATTGCCTCGAGGGCGTAAGATTTTAATTGTCCGTCACGTTGTTCTGCAAAAACTAGAATGTTACTCATGATGGCCTCCTATATGACCTGGGCTTCATCACGAAGCAATTTTACCAGTTCTGCCGCAGCCTCTGGACCTTCACCAACTATCCGACCTTCAGGTTTCCTGGCTGGATAGCTCATTTCCAGGATTTCGATACCACCTGCATCCAGCACAACATCCTTGATCTCAAGGGGTTTGCGCTTGGCTTGCATAATGCCCTTTAGGGCTGGGTAGCGAGGATCATTCAATCCTTTTTCAGCGGTGATAACACATGGGGTATTGGCTTGCACGGTTTCCTTACCGCCTTCGATGTCTCTGTGGATGGTAGCAACTCCATCAACGATTTCCAGTGTCTTCGCTGTTGGCAATACCGGCATATCGAGCAATTCACCGAGCATGCTGGCTACTTGATGTCCGTAACCATCAATGGCAATTTTTCCAGTCAGGATAAGATCTGCATCAAGTGTTTTGATTTCGCTAGCCAATGCTTTGGCGACTGCTAATCCATCAGCCAGAGCCGCATTTTCAGCTTTGAGTAGGATACCACTGTCTGCACCCATAGCCATGGCTGTGCGCATAACTGGTTGGGCATCTTCGCTTCCCAGGGTCAGGACAATAACTTCTCCCTCACCAGCGGCTTCTTTGAGCTTGAGTGCTTCTTCAACAGCGTACTCATCATAGGGATTCATTACATATTTCACATCAGTAGGTTCAATGGATAAACCGTCACCACCGATGACCACTTTTGTTTCAGTATCAGGCACCTGCTTGACACATACCACGATCTTCATTCCTAGCTCCTTCTCAATTGATCTATATATTTTTTCAATTCAAATAATCAATAATTCATAGATTCTCGAAAATAGAATCTTAGGGTCAATAAGCAAAATGATTCAACATACCGACTGGTCGGTATGTAATATATAGTTTGTTTTACGGAATTCAATAACTGCTTTCTACTTCCAGGATTTTTCTAACTACAGCATATTTTTTAACAAAGAAAATAGTCATCTGCCTTGTATTTATTAGTTTAAGGCAAGCAAAAGGATGGAAGCTATGAAAATTAAATTAATCACCCCCATGAGCCTACTCATTGTTCTACTCATCAGTTGTGGACGCAATGAATCACCATTTACAATTGGCTCAAAATCAGTTGAAGAGGGTGAATATCGGGCGCGTGCCCTTAGTCCCATTCAAATGAGTTCCAGTTATCCCATGGTGCTTGATAGCTCCATCCCCCAGCCCATCCGGTTTAAGCTCAGCTTAAACGGAAAAGATAACGAAGCTGGTTTTGGGCAGAACCATCATCTCGTTGTCCCTGCTGATATTTCTGAGTTTTATGCCCCACTGCTGAAATTTGGACGTCAATCACCCCCACCACCTGGGACACCCCAGGCGATCGAGCAGCCCACCAATGTCCATTTCCGCGTGGATTTACGCCCAGTACTCAAGTCCTTTGACATGCACTCTTTTTATGTTACCCCCACCAATGACACCATTTATGCCGACAGTTTTGAGGGTTTATATTTAGCCGGCGGCAAAGCTCCTCTGGAATGGGTTTGGGATAGGGCTACAGCCCCCAGCCATCTTCGCTTTGAAGATCTTGACCAGGATTCGATCTATGAATTAAGTCTCAGTTTTACACCGCCAAGTAGTGGAGGTGAAGCACGCAATTGGACACTCAGTCAGGACATTTCTCATTTGCCCAAATTTTCAAGCCCTGAAGCACCCCTTTTAGAAGC
>JABIFG010000309.1 GCA_018650795.1 Fidelibacterota bacterium | reverse complement strand
GTCAACTTGGTTGATATGGGCACGACGTGGAAGGCAACTTCGGAGGATGATGATCTCTTCGAGGGGCATGACCGTGCGACAGGTGAAGCCAAGTGGACTGGCACGCGTGTTGATCTGATTTTCGGTTCAAACTCCCAACTGCGCGCCTTAGCAGAAGTTTATGCCCAGGACGATTCGCAAGCAAAATTCGTGGATGATTTCGTGGCAGCATGGAACAAGGTGATGAACGCAGATCGCTTCGACCTTAATTGATCGAACTAACAATGAAATGAAAAAGCCCTGATGGTTACATCGGGGCTTTTTTGTTACAAAAAGACAATTCTTTCTCCATACCTTCATGTATAATCAAGGCAATCAATTTCATTTATAGAGGAGGCTCTAAAAGATGTATGAAAAAAGTATTGAACTACTAAATAAAGCCGTTGCCGATGAGCTATCGGCTGTTCACCAATATATGTATTTCCATTTTCATTGTGAAGATCAAGGGTTTGAGTTACTGACAGGATTATTTATCCGCACCGCCATTGAAGAAATGAAGCATATTGAACTTCTTGCGGAACGTATTATTTTCTTGGGAGGCGATGTGGAGTTAGTTGCCGCAGAAGAAGTGCAAAAGATCCAAGATGTTTCAGAAATGCTAGCTATGGGCATCAAGATGGAGCAGGGCAGCGTCAGAGACTATAATCTTTGGGCTAATGAGTGTTCAGCCAACGCCGATTCTGGCTCCAAGAAAGTTTTCGAGGGTTTGGTCGATGATGAAGAACGCCATTACGACCAATACGATAATGAGAAAAATAATTTGGAACGTTTTGGTGATCGCTATCTGGCTTTGCAATCTATCGAGATGAGTAAGAGAGCAGCAACCAGTGCTTCAATGGAATAAGTGAGGCTTTAGACATCAGACTTTAGCAAAAGACTGTTTTTGAATATTTAGCATTTTGAGAGAATAGCCCTGACGGTGACATTGGGGCTATTTTTTTATGGAACGCGGATGACGAGGTTTGTTATCCGCGTTTTTGTTTAAGGAAATTATAATATTGGCTCTTGACAATGGTCACAAACTTATGTATAGTGAAAACAGGTTTGCAATACAAACCATGTAAAAGGAGCCCATTATGAAATCAGAACTTGATCAAAAACAACTACGTGCCATGCAATACTGGTATGTAGACGGGACCTATGAGTTCAATATGGGCGGGATCTGTCTGGTGCTGGGGATATACTTCCTGGCATTGTCAAAGTTTGAAAGCACTAAATTTGCTGATTTCCTGAATGTGATTATGGTGCTGGTTTTCATTGGTGGGATATTTCTGATCAATTGGTTCATTCGTCAACTGAAAACCAGAGTGACCTTCCCGCGGACGGGATATGTATCTTATAAGCGGGAGCGCGGTCTCAAGCGGATTACACGTCTGATCATTGTCGGGCTGGTTGCTGGCATAATCGCCGCATTGGGTAGTCTGGCAATAGTCGACTTTTCGGCAGAATTTCTTATTCGTACCAGCCGCGAGTATTCGCTAAACTGGCTGTCCGGCATGACAGGGATATTGATGGCTTTCGCTGCCAGTATATTTGCTATTCGCATGAAGATTTCTCGCTTCTATTTTATAGCAATTTTGAGCATCGCCATTGGCTTTATGACAATGTTCATCAGTGAGGGAATGCACTTTGGTCTGGGATTGTATTATGCTCTGATGGGAGTGATCTTACTCGTAATTGGAGGCTTTGTTCTCTCCACATACCTGCGCTCCACCACCCCACCAGCGGAGGCTCAAAATGGCTAATATAAATCAGATTATCCGCAAAACGCAGGGACAGCAGTACGCGGATGGATTAATTGAATTAATGCTTGGCATTTTCATGCTTATTGCAGCTACCGCTCTTGAATTTCTCTCAGAGCCACTATTTTCAGGAGGCATCGCCTTGATCGGAATCGTGCTATCAGCAATTTTCTTCGAGCGTCTGCAAATGAAAATCTCCGTGCCACGCACAGGATATGTCCGCTATCAGGATCAGAGCAAAAAAGGGCGTAGAGCAAATGGTATTACGGCAGTACTAACCCTCATTGTTGTTTTGAGCATATTTCTATGGCAACTGACTGCCAATCCCAATAATGCCTTAGCGTGGCTGGGACTCACTGTCAGCATCGTAATTGGATTGGCTTTGCTTATCTTGGGAATCCGTCTGCACATGGGACGACTAATCGTCCACGGGGTCATTTCTTTACTACTTGGACTGTGGATCGTGCTCTTCGTAAGAGAAGCAAGTTCAGGGGCAATGAGCATCTACTTTTTCGGGATGGGAATCAGTCTAGCCATAGCGGGCGCGATCGTATTATCCCGTTTTATCAAAGAAAATCCCCTCCAGAAGGAAGGCAGCGATGAGTGATGAAATTCGCTCGTTTTCAGGTGTTGACCGTCTTCTACATGAGCCAAGCCGAACAATTATCGTCGCCATTTTGTATGCCGTTGAAAGCGCAGACTTTCTCTACTTGCAACGCGAAGCTGGTCTGACAAAGGGTAATCTTTCGGCACATCTTTCCAAGCTGGAGAAAGCCAAATATGTAGAAATTGAGAAAACCTACAAAGGAAAGATACCGCTGACGCTATGCCATCTCACAGACAAAGGTCGTAAGGCATTTGAAGATTATCGAGAGCAGATAAAAAGTTTTATTGATAATGTGTAGAGAGACTTTAGACATCAGACTTTAGACTTTAGACTTTAGCAAAAGGCTGCTTCGGAAGATTTAGAGCTTTGAGAGAATAGCCCTGATGAAAACCATCAGGGCTGTTTTTTTATAGCGTATAATATTCAGAGACTAGTTTTATATCTCAGTATTGTGATATAAAACCAGTTAGGTTATCTCTCAGAACGATTTTATCTACTGAATACTTTCATGAAACGTTTTTTTCTTCGTAATCCTTGGGTACGTACACTTATCCCATTACTCTTAATGGGTATCGCAAGTGTGTCAGGAAATACCCTAGTTGTTGAAATTTCCCAGGGGGATAGAGTTTTTTGGTCAGCGATTCTATTTAAGGGATCATTTTATGTTCTGTTAATCTCGACTTTAATTTTAGGTCTATATCAGGTATTAATTTTTTAAACATGATACTAATATCGCAAAAGGCATTACGGCAAAACAATATGAGGCTGCGATAAGAAATAAGGTTGCTGAAGATGTAGCGGACAGATCAAAAAAGCTAATTAGAGATGGTAATATCGAACAGCTTGAGAAAGAAACAAAAATATTTAAAAAATTATATGGGTATGTACAGAAAAGTGTGTAAATGGCTCAAATTGGGCACCGGTCTTCAAAGCGAATGGCAAGCTGGTTGAGGATTAAGGGCCAGTGAGGGATGGGCATCTTCCATTTCTTAATAATATTACGATTAGCCAGAAATAGCAATTTGCGAAGGGATTCTGGTGTCGGAAACGAAGATTTATTTTTGGTAACTTTTCGCAATTGCCGGTGGTAGCCTTCAACAGCATTTGTGGTGTAGATCAAGCGCCGAATTTGGCCGGGGAATTCAAAGAAGACGGCCAGGGCTTCCCAGTTATTTTCCCATGACCGAACGGCGATCGCATACTTGTCTGCCCAAGTCTCAGCCAGGCGCTTTAGGTTGGCTTCGGCTTCTTCCCGGGTGGCAGCTTGATAAATAGTTTTGAGATCTGCGGTGAAAGCCTTACGGTCTTTCCAAGATACATATTTCAAACTGTTGCGGATTTGGTGGATAATGCAGCGCTGAACTTTGGTCTCAGGAAAAACTGCGTGGATTGCATCTTCAAAGCCTGTCAGCCCATCAACGGCTGCGATGAAAATATCAACCACACCACGAGTTTGTAAATCAGTGATTACACTGAGCCAGAAATTGGCTCCTTCAGCACCATCGCCAATCCAGTGGCCCAAACTGTCCTTCTGGCCCGCTAAAGTAATGCCCAGCACGTTATAGACGGCTACATTTTCAATCTTTCCACTCCTTTTCAGCTTTACGTGCATCGCATCCAGATAGACGATCGGATAAATCATCTCCAAGGGTCGGTTTTGCCAGGCTTCCACCAACGGCCAAACCTTTTGGGTGATCTCGCTGATTGTATTAGGCGCCACCTCAATCCCGTAGAGTTCATCCAGCATATCTTGGATGTCTCGAGTTGAGTTCCCCTTGGCGTACATCGCTATGATCTTGTCTTCAATCTCGTTGGTATTCTTTTTCAGCAATTCAGATTGAAATTCTCCATTGCGGTCTCGTGGCACCTTGATTTCTGCATCCCCTCCCGAGCTGCGCATCTTGCGGGTGTAGCTCCCATTTCGACTATTTCCACTGTTGCGCCCTTCGGCCTGATAGCGTTCATAACCTAGCTCTGCGCTCAACTCAGCTTCTAACATTTCTTCTATCGTGCTGGAAAATAATCGTGCAAATATCCCGTCCTTGCCATAGAAATCGTCAATTGTCTCTGCCTTCCCTAACTCTTCTAGCACTTCCTCTGTGCTTGGCATTTTCTTCCGAGAATCTTTTGATTGGTTTTTGTTTTTCTGTGTCATGGATCGTCTCCTTTTCTTCTTCTTAGGATAATCCATTTACACAACTTTTCTCACACCCTCT
>JABIFG010000308.1 GCA_018650795.1 Fidelibacterota bacterium | reverse complement strand
CACTGATTCCGCCAATTGAGAAATGGGATCATAATTCGTATATCTCTCATACCCACCGCGTTCATCATTGAATATCTCACGATATCCACGGAAATGAGTTTGGCATAATAAGGGAGTAACCACATCGAACAGTAAAATACCCCCTGGCTTAAGCAGTGCATATGTATTTTTAAGGAACAACTCAATATCAGAAATCTCAAGGAGATAGTTCAAACCATCATGAAGATTGATGATAACATCAAATTCTTTCGATGATGAATAGCGGATCATATCTCCTACACCATAATCAATTTTGAGGCCTTCTGAAAGTGCCTTTTCACTGGCAACATTTATCATATGCTCACTCAGGTCAACTGCAGTCATATCCATACCGCGTTGAGCCAACCTAAGTGCCATAGAACCTGTTCCACATGAAATATCCAGCCAGGTCTTCCCAGGCTCAAATGGTGCAACTAAGGCTTCAATATCATCAACCCAGATATCATAATCGATGTAATCCATGAGAAAATCATAATACGCAGCGAGACGCTGGTAAGGCTGAATCTTATGAATATTCTGATTGTCGAGCATAGGGCTCAGTTTCTGCTTAGGATCGTCCATAAAAAAGATAGACATAAAAACCAACATACCCCGCCACGAGAATAGTGCCTGTGAGACGGCCGATTTTATGTCTTAGACCAAGTGGTATAAGTATAAGTCCAAACATCATCATGATGATGTACTGTGCATGAGGAAACAGTTTAACTACTTCACCAGCGATGGTTCTGCTCTCAAGCACATCGAGTGGTTTAATAAAGCCCACGCCGCCCATGATAAAGAGGATGTTAAAAATGTTACTTCCAATAATATTTCCTACAGAGATTTCACCGTGTTTCCTGAAGGCCGCAACCAGAGAGGTTGCCAGCTCTGGTAAACTGGTCCCAACAGCAACTATGGTTAAGCCGATAACCATTTTCGGTATATCAAACTCCTCAGCAATCCATACAGCACTTTTGACAAAGAGCCATGCACCGACTGAGAGAGCAACACTGCCTGCAAGAACCAGTGAGATATTTTTTAATCTGGTGCCATATTCGTCTTCTTCACTTTCAAGAGGTACTTCATTGGGATGACCATATAGATACCAGATATACCCGATAAGAATGAGGACCATCAGCAGTCCATCAAGACGCGAAACGGACCCATCCAGCGAGAGCCCATAAAGCAATAGACTTATGAGAAGCAGAAAGATCAAACCCTTGTATGTTTGCTTAAAGTGTATGGTTATTGGAAAGATCAGCCCACTGACTCCAAGTATCAATCCAATATTAGTCACATTGCTGCCAATGATATTCCCAATGGCAATGGTTGATGAGTCTTCAAAAACATTGGCAATTAGACTCACCACAAATTCTGGCATGGAGGTGCCAAACGCTACGATTGAAAGACCAACTATAAGTGGTCTCACGCCCATTTGTTTGGCCAGCAGACTACCACCTCTAACCAACCATTCTGCACCAAAGAAGAGCAGTGCAGCACTGAAGGCAATTATAACGCTATTCCCACCCATACCTATCGAAGCTATCATGCTATCCATTATTAGGATCCATAAAGTTTGTTGGCCTGAATATACTCAGAGACAGGTGTTGGCACATAAAAACGAGTCATTCGTTCAACGTGGAATCTTTCTCTGATCTCAGTACTGCTTACTTCCATCCGAGGCAAATTAAGAAAGGTAACCCTGTCAATGATGTCAGGATCTATATCGGATTTTTCAAACCTGGGGCGTCGAGCGACAATGACTTGACTCTCTTCAAGGATATTCTCCCAGTCTTTCCATGATTTAAACTCGGCCAGGCTATCACTACCGATTAAAAAATGTAAATCTTTGGTAGAGATATCTTTTTCTTTCTTCATCTCTCGAATCGTATCAATGGTGTAAGACACACCGCCACGTACAATTTCAATATCAGAATACTCAAATTGCTGAATATCATCTATACAAAGCTTTAACATGGCCACTCGGTGCTCAACCGGTGTGACGTGTTTGGTTTCAAATTTGTGTGGAGGTCTGTAGGCAGGGATGAACACTATTTTATTCAGATCCAGAGATTCACGAATTGCCTCAGCAATAATGAAGTGAGCATTGTGAGGTGGATCGAATGTTCCACCAAAGAGACAGACCTTCAAACGACTTGGCTCAATTCTTTGAGGATGCAGTTTCTGCAACGACTTGTTCACCTAGTACGCGCAATTTATGCAATTCCTTTTGAGTAAGATCGTTTTTACCATCCAGTGCAACTGAGTTTAACAATTCTCTTGCTTCGGACCAGCGACCCAGAGCAGCCATATCTCCAGCCTTCCCAAGACGAGCTGATGCATATAAGGCTGTATCCCCATACTCGCTAATAATACTGTCATAATAGAAAATGGCAGATTCAAACTCCCGTAGAGTATCATATAGTTTGGCACTTTCCAGTATTTTCCGTGCGAGCTTTTCACGCATCTCAACAATGCGGAGCTGTGCTTCCTCTGAATAGCGACTTTCTGGATAAATATCTGTAAAATCATAAAGATATCTTAAAGCCTTATCAGTCATATCACGTTCCAGACGGAAGTCAGGGGATAATTCACAATAGGCTTCGGCTTTTCTCCAAAAAGCATCCTCTACAAAACTTGAATTCTTCATTCTACGAATAAGTCGATCATATTCACTGATGGCCAGCAGGTATTCCTCACGCTCGAAATAGGTTTCAGCGAGCTGGAATTGTGCATCGTCAGCATAAGCACCACCTGGATCATTATAAATGATGAAGGTGAAAACTTCTTCTGCTTTGAGATAGTTATCCTTTTCAAAATAGTCAAGGCCACGCTGGTAGGTGTCAGAAATATTTGAAGCTTCCAGCACATCCTTCTGATTGGCACATTGCTGCAGAGATAATCCTAAAAGAATTATAGCTAAAATGAGAAAGCGATTTCGGGTAGCACTACTTATCAAAATGTAACCTCCATGCTGATGCCTCTCACGACATTCAGCGGATTAATATATAATTTTCCAGTGAAACTACTTGATTCAAATGATGTCATATCCGTGCCTAAAGCTGCATCAAATGCACTTATAAGATGATTGACCATAATGAGTGTCCCAGCGAGTTGCGCATTACGGTAGAGTTCGTTGGAGTGTGTACGCATCTCAACATAGGTGAGCTTATGAGGTGTTAAGTCATCATCGTCGACCTGTGCAATGTCATCCCAACCACAAACAAATTCGGGATATTTGCTAATATTTTCATAGAAATGGTGATCTTTGATCGGCTGTTCAATATTATTGCCATCAGTAAAAGTGGGCATCTGGTGAGTACGCAAATTACCCCCACAGGCTGTTTCGCCTGTATTGGTCGACGACCATCGATCGTAAGACCAGTACTCATCACCAAATAACTTAAATTCCACCTCTTTGTCCGCTCCAGCAGAATAATTGGACTGGTAGCCATAAATTCCTGCTAGTTCGGCCGTGAGATAAAGAATACCTCGCGTTTTATTCCCGTTCTCCCACTGACCCCAGCCCGGAATGATCAAAGATTTTACAAAGTTTTTCAGCATACGCTTGTCTACTTTGAGTTTCGCTGGACTATCCTGTGGTTCATTGGCTTGCACGATGGATAACATCAGCAATCCTGCTATCAATAGGACCAATATCTTCTTCATATTATTCAAACCCAAACAAGACCTTCCAGTAATATCGCCATTCCCCACCATAGTTAATTATATCACCATTATTGGTTGTGACATTCACATCATCCAAACCATAATATGCCCCAAATTCAAAGGCCGTTGGGAAAGCATAATAAGAATTAAGTGCTAGGCGTAAATCCATGCCTACATCCTTGACCAGATTTACTTGATCTCTTTCATGCGTCATCCAGGCAGAAAAGTCATCCGGAGTCACCATTTCAGGATCAGCTGACCATATGGCACCGAATTGTCCATGAAAACCGAGGTAGAGGTCCCTAACAGTCAGATGTGCAACACGGCTGTAATTATCTCTGAAGAGAGGGAATCTCATGGTGGCTGTGGAAATAAACCGACGACTCCCTTTTAAAGCGTAGAATGGATAGCCTTTTAATCCAGGCATGCCGCCACCAAACTCCCAGAAGAAATCATCTATGGCATTGTTATCAATCAGATTCAATTCCGTTGTATTGGATATGACAAAGTTGCCAGGTACAGGAAGTAGATACCCATAAAATGTCGAGGCATTCAATTTTGCATAGCGATAATTGCCGAAGATATTTCCCCATCGCTCAGTTGATTCATCATACCCGTAATGATCAAGAAAATTGTGATGGTTATCTCGAATAGAGATGCTGGCTTTATAACCCGATGGATTAATCCCCCGCTCCTGTCTGATATTGATGTGTGACATATCCCATTTTAAGCCCCAGTCCCAGCCTTTATAGTAGTCATAACTGATGCCTCCGGCTGGAAGATTATTGGGACCGACAGTGTGTAAGCCAATTGACGTACGATAATTAGAAGCTGATATGTCTAATTTGAGCGCATGCATTGGAGGTACTCGAATGTCGGCAGATAACACTCCTTGAGATAGGCTGAATGTTAGATCACTTTGAGCAGGATAAACTTTCCCATAATACCATAATTCTTCCGTGGTGTGGCGTACCATCTGATAAAATTCAAATGTTATGGTAGGGAGGAAACCTTTGTACTGGGCCGATATGAATAAATCCATATCCAGATTGGGTGCCAGTCCAAAACCACCAATCATTGAATAATTGCTGATGATCTCATCCGAGAAAAAGTAGAAACCTGGCTTTACTAAAATATCATTCTTTGATTGGTCCATCTCAATTTGCATACGAGGCAATAAAAACATGGGACCAGCACGGAATGAATAATCTGTAGGAGTCAACTTTTCATCATGGCGTGTCCAGGTAGGATCGATGATACGTTCCAGGGATGCGTTCAGGGGTGCACTCTCAAGATTGACCAATTCTGATTCATCCAGTACAGCGATGTTGAACCCCAGACTATCATACAGAGAATAATAGAGCTTATCGTTGTACCACTCTGCCTGGAAAGCTCCACCGATCACATTGGTAACGCGACCATTAGCTTTTGTTTTTAGATCGTATGTATAAATATTAAACACTCCAGTACGATCATCAGTGTAATAAATAGTTGAGTCACCTCTGAATACTGGATTGCGCTCATCCCATTTCTCAGATAGTATGGGTTCAATGTTTCCGTTCGCGAGATGATAAATGGCAATATCACGATTACTGCCGGAGGTATAGTCAAAGATGATGCTCTTACCATCAGGTGACCACCTCGGGACATACACTTGGGTACCAGGAGCAAAAAAAGTGATCTGCTGGACGCTATCAGGATATTCCGGGAAAGCAAGACAGAGATTGTTACTGCCATCCCTGAGATTAACAAAAGCAATCCTATCCCCTTGTGGTGACCAGACCGGATTTTTGACCCGTTCACCAAAAGTTAGCTGACGTTCTTCATCAAGGCTGTCCGGATGTACTATAAATAAGTCCGAATATCTTGATCCACTGATCAGCAGCTTACAACGTTCACAGGTAGAAACTGCATTGGCAGACAAGAAAGGGTTCAGACTGTGGCTTGAATGATCATGTGTACGTGGATCAGGTATGCCCCCATCGTAGTATTCCTTACGGGCATAGACAAGATGCTCACCATCGGGACTCCAATCAAATCCCTCAACTCCAGGAATTAATTTTTCAGCTGTTTCAGAGCTATCTTTGATAAATAGAGCAGTTCGAGATAGATAGGTTTCACCTGAGCTGGAAATGAAACCCAGTTTTTTGCCAGTAACATTGAATCTGGGATAATGATTGGCATCTCCTTCGCGCTGGATGAAATGGATAGGACTGATGGCTTCATCATCCTGAAAGGACAACGCCTGCCGAGCAGCGAGGGATGTCACCCAGTCGTCCCATAGTCTATTTGCCGGCACTCCTGTTTCTGCTTCAAGGGCTTTATAAAAGCCATAATTTCGGGGACTGCTAAGACGATCTGTGATACGCTTAAGTACGTCCTGCCCATACTCGTGAGCTAGGTACCTTACAAAACCAAAACCATGGTTATAGACGCTTTCATTGCCAATACCAACTTTACCAAATCCATCCATCTCATTGAGTGTCAGGACTTTATCATAACTGATACGATCTCTCAACATCATATCTCGTACACTATCCCACCAATCCCATCGCGTCGTATCATTCTGAAATTGTGCAATGCCTTCAGCCCACCACATGGGAACTACCACTGAAGGGATTGGATATGAAGCGATACCATTGGGATAGCCATATAGAACATCTTCGCGACGTTCAGGTTCATATGAAATAACTTGCAAATATGCTGCTGGAACGTTTTTATGCAGCTTCCGAGAGGCTCGTAAACTGATGATGTGAGTGAATTCGTGGGTGATGACATCTCTGAGCCAGTAATGCGAGCCCCGCAAATCATAATCCAGCGGCATGGCCCAGATTTCAATTTTATTGTCAAAGTAATATGCTCCACCATTGGCATAATCATCAGTGTCTCTGATAATGATCTGAGTCTTTTCTTCAGGTTCATATTGATAGAGTGAGGTTATGCCAGCATAGATGTCATCTGCTACGTGCAATGCCTCGTTAGCCGTCCATTCTGTATTCTGGTGGTAATGCACTATAAAGTGCTTACCCTCAATGGTTTCCCATTCCAACTCAGGATGGTTAAAGCCCTGAGCTATCAGAAGGCTGCTTATACCGAGGATGTAGAGTATGAATTTAACGATGTTCATCGAATAATGGCGATCTTGACTATCTCGGAGGCATCCCCTGCTACAACCTGAGCAAGGTATACACCATTGGATACTTCCGCGGCATCCCAGGTCCATTCATTGAAACTATTCTGTTGGAGTACATCCTGTTCAATACGAGTTACCTGAGCACCGCTCATGGAGAATATTTCTATACTCCAGGTATCTACGCTTCCTAACCAGGCTCGGATCGTTGTGGTGTTACCATTTACAGGATTGGGATAATTGTAAACTGAATTGGATTTTATCGCAGGAACTGACTCTGGTATCACTATCGGTGTGACTACCACCCGATCACCATCTCGATTTCCCTGTGGGTTAGACCAAAATGCAATTCCATCAGTATTCTGATCATATTCAAAGTACAGGACATCCTGATCACTGAGAATCAGACTTAAACCTGGCATCGTACTCAGGTAATTATCGATATTGCTGGAAACCTGTGGTAATACACCGCTATCCAGGCGTTTACCATCATAAGCAAATATTGAATATCCCTTGAGGTGACGTAAAAAGATGCTGGGTTGCCCATCAATTGTTGCCCCGACTATTGGATTACCATAAAAGGCTTCAGTAGTAAAAGGACTGCCATTATATAAAATGCCGGCTTGATTAATAATTTTAACCGAATTCACATAGAACAGACCAATTTCATAATATCCATCCAAGTCAGCATCTAAGGGAATAATGTGAAGGGGTTTGACCACGTTGATATAATCAATCGATTCAGTAGGAAGATGGGATATTTTCAAGGCATTAGCTCCATTTGACCAGGAGATAACATCAACAGCTTCAGGGACATCCATATATATGCCATTGGGGTCACGGTAAGGTGTCACACCAACCGGTGTAGGATCGTCTGTGAAACCTGAATAGAAAGATTGAATGCCTGAGGTAGTCTGAAACCTGGCAACAGGTGAACCAAGCAAAGGACCTTCATTAATAATTTGGCTGATTTGATCATACTCAAACCATTTCGCGAGGAAATAATCGTCATCATTTTCACCAAAATATGAAAGCGTAAGCGGAGGAGTCTTGCCAATAACGATTTCAAATGGGTTGCCTACAGACGGATTGTTATGATAATCACCTGTTTCAACATTGATGAATCTTGAACCAGAAGTCATATTGGGGAAAACCCAAGGGTAGCGGAACTGAAAGGTGCTATCGCTATTGGATAGGAAAATGTGTTCAGGAGTTAAATTTGAACTTGGGGTTCGCGTAAAGCCACCATCGGCAAAAACAGCTTCAATAATCTGTGATGAATCCGTATTGAAAGCCCAGAGAGAATTTGCTTCTGCGCCCCAGCCCATGAATGTTGATATGGAATCCCTGGCAGCCAATCTGTCAGATGATATCGAAAAACTCATAGTGGGACCATTATTCGAAATGTCACCGATTCTCAGGTGAGTAGGTGTCCCGGTGTTTGATGTTGTGGCGGGAAAGGTAGTGGAACTGAAACTTAGCAGACTGTCCCCTACTATATCTTCATAACGATTAAGATGAAACCAACCCTCATTACCAGCAAACCATGGATCAAACCACCAACCTGTTTCAAGATAGTCAGCAAAGAGCAGTTGAGTGGTGTGTCCCATATCCTGGGCCCCATCTGCTTCAACGAAGTCAATAAACTGGATAGGTCCGCCATTGGGATTGTCATCCTCAAAGCGGGCGTTTTCATCGATGTGCCAGATATTGAGACCATTACCCGGTAAACCAGCATGCTGTTCGTCGACCTGAACAACAACGCCTCCAGCACTTAGAACTACAGAAACAGTATCAAACCCAGCATCATCGATCCACAGGGGCATGCTACTGGGATGAAGCATATTTCTCTGTCGATTCTCGACGAGGTAGTATTCTGCTTCATTGATTGAGATTTTCACCGGTGGATCATCAACATGTAAGGAAACAGTATCCCCTATGCGTTTCACGGTTGGAGTTGTCCAACCTTTATCAATTCTTGTGAATGGATCCGGATAAGCTGGCACAATACCATGAAAATTGTTTGAGCCCTGATCCATGAGGGCAAACCCACCTACCAGAGAAACACCAGTTTCCGTATTATACAAAGGGTCTAATCCCAAATGAAAACCAAGCATGAGTGCCAGAGTACCGTTCAAACCAACCTGATAGAAACAGGGATCTTCGGCATCTTCAAAAAGAGTACGTGTTTCCTTGAATTGAAGAAAATTTTGTGATTCTGGAATAATGATTAAATCATTCAGATCCCCGTCTTGTGTACTAAGATATCCATATTCCTCAAAATCTGATTGTGAAAGATAGGCGGAGGGAATATTTCCAGGAGTGGGATCAAGCGCAAAGGCGAAATCGCCACCCATGCCAGCATGGGCGATAATGATAGTGGTGTAATCATCAAATTTGACCTCAGAATCTGCAAGTTCGATAGCATCACGGCTCAAATCGAAAAGCTTCTGGGTTTCATCAAAAGATTCCAGATAAGGATGGTAGTAGAGCATATCATGGGGTAGCTCGTAGACCTGAGTTTCATTTAATGGATAGACATCTGAATCATCAAAATTCACATAAACCGCACCATTACTAACACGTTGCCAGTAGTTGTCTATTGCTGTGAGGTGATCCTGAAAGTATGCACGACCATGAGGAGGCGGATCCAGAGCCCAATCTGTACACTCGAACTCTTGTGTGTTTTCCAGTACAAAGCTGCCATCGCCAGTTGTGGCTTGCGAAGTATCTGCCTGAAAGGCAACTCGTAGAATTGCTACCTTCAGTTCTTGCCCTGAAAGGGACAACATTGACAGAAAAGTCAGCAATAGTCTTACTGTGAGTTGGTTGATGATGTCCCCGCTAGCCTTTGAGGTTGAAAATTAAAGATCGACGATCAGAATAATCCGATCATACCTAAAATTTTAACATAAGCGAGAAACGCATGGTGTTGTTCAGAGGATGGGTTTCCTCTGCAACGGTGTAGCCAAAA
The DNA here is from genome assembly GCA_018650795.1 of Fidelibacterota bacterium. GTDB lineage: Bacteria > Fidelibacterota > UBA8477 > UBA8477 > JABMPR01 > JABMPR01. Next base: position 38,549 of record JABIFG010000308.1, on the reverse strand, counting down.
TCAAAACCATAATTTCCGTAGCGTAACCCTGCACCAACAGTTGGTGTGGTAATCTTACCTTCAGAATCGTAATAATAGCCACCTCGGATGGCAAACATCTCGTTATACCAGTACTCCAGTCCGACACTATGAATTAGAGATTCAAACTCATCAGCAGGACTTCGATCATCACTATTGCCTACTTCTAGAAGTCCGCTCTTGCCGTAAATACCTCCAGCTACCATAGTCGTGTCAGAATCATAGCCACCAATTATTCTATCTCCGTCCATATCACGATCACCACCCAGATACCAATCGTCGAGGAAAGATGTAAATATGCCCTTCCACCATGAGTCGGTATGGGCAATTTCGTTTTGACCGTCCGAGTTATAATTGCCGGATATATCCTCAGCACCATCTTCGTTATAACCACCAATCAACATATCGCCATCCCAATCCATGGAAGCGTACTCACCTACAAGAAGTTTATTCACATCATAAACGATATTGAGACGATTGTACTTGGAGTCATAAACTCTCATGTTGAAGCCCAGTTTTAAATTTGTTGGCATGGGGTCAGCTTGTTCTTCATCATTGAAAATGACTTTGGGACCCAGATTGGCCACCATGGCTCCAATATCCAGTTTACCACCAAAATAACCTTTACTCAGGTATCCAACATCAAACCCAAAGTTTGTTGCGGTCCCCTTGGTTTTTTCTGTTCCCACCTGGACGTCTGAATCTGTAAGATGTTGATATAATATTTTAAAGTTGAAGCCGACACTTGAATTTTCGGAAATCATAGTTGCGTAACTAACTGCTCCAGATGTGAAATAAGTAAGAAAGGTTCCCAGAGATACACCATTGGCATCGGTATACTGCTGTTCGCCAGCATTGAGGTAGATCAGATGCCCACCAAATACGCCCAGACCCTCTACAGGAACGCGACCAGCTATAAAGTCATAGTACATGTCATCTACAAGACCTGGAAGCCAATTTACATGCATTCCAGAGACCTCATAACCACTTTGGAAACCAAGACCTGCAGGATTCCAGTAGGTTGCATAGGAGTCATCTGCTAGCGCAACTTGTGCTTCACCCATACCACCTGCTCGTGCACCAGGTGCAATTAGCAGAAATAAGGCACTTTGGGAGAAGGCAACTGACAAAAACATCAGACTCCCGATGGTGATATTAATTATTTTATTCATTTTCATGCTCACTAACTCCTCATTCATAAAAAAACCGAATATTACTAATAACATTCGGTATCAACTTTAAAAAAGATGAACGCCAGGTTCGTATTGTATTTTTGGCGGATTCTCATCAAAAAATCCCAGTAACGTTTTCTCTCTTAAAGCTCTCCTCCATTAAAGCGGGCGAATATAGGTTTGCCCCCTTCTCTAATCAACGGAATTCACTAAATTTAAGCCCTCAAGTGATATGGATAACGCCGGTATAAGTTGAGGGATATCAAGTCTAATTCTGTAGGCTGTATCAAAGTTTTCATTTAGCAACAGGTCAGAATATTCACCCTCAATCCGGTCGCCATTTCTGTCATGTACTTGCCCATTTTTAACCAGATTATTGAATGATTTTAGTTGAGCATCACTAGCTGGCATAAGAGCAGTTTTTGAAATGGGACAAAACAAGCGGTTTTGATTCAATGGATCACCTAAATTTAATATCTGCTTCTTCTTTATAGCCACTGATAAAATCCTGCACAGATTTCATTTCTGACTTTCTCATCTCTTCCACGTTACCAACAAAGGAAAAGTTCCCCTGATCCAGTAAAACAATTTTATCTGCCAGGAAAAAGCCAGTCGGAATGTCATGTGTCACAATAATGCTGGTAACATTCAGGTCGTCCTGCATTTCTTTGATAAGTATGGCAATCTGTGCACTGGTAACAGGATCCAAGCCAGTGGTGGGTTCATCATACAGAATATATTTAGGTTTCATAGCTACAACACGCGCCAAACCAACGCGCTTACGCATGCCACCACTCAATTGTGCGGGATATTTGTCGCCTACATCAACCAAACCGACGCGTTCAAGACTTTCCTGGGTAACTGACTGAATCTCGGCATCTGAATAGCGGTTGTATGCTTTCAGTCCGATGCCAACATTATCACAAATATTCAGACTATCGAATAGTGCTGCTGACTGAAACAACATACCGAATTTCAAACGACATTCACTGAGTCTTTTTGAATTGAGGCTACCAAGATCGTCACCATCGATATAGATATTTCCAGCATCTGGATAAAGCAGGCGGGTAATTAGTTTCAGGAGAACGCTTTTCCCCTGGCCACTTTTCCCCATAACGACGAGACTCTGGCCATCCTCAACTTCAATGCTTACCCCGTTGAGAACGTTGAGGTCACCGAATGATTTATGAATATTTTTTATTTCGATCATTTCAATATATTTCTGAATCAGATCGCAATGTCAATCTAGATATCGTCCAGTTCCGCCCTGAATTCATCGACATCCTCAAATTTCCTGTATACACTAGCGAATCTGACATAGGCAATCTCATCAAGATCCTTGAGATGCTTCATCACAAGCTCACCCACATCCTTTGCATGTACTTCAGATGATCCGAATGTGTTTACATCTTGAATAATCAAATCAACAGTCTCGCTCATTTGCGCACTAGTCACTGGTCGTTTACTACAGGCAATTGCAATGCTTTTTAGAATCTTTTCTCTCTCAAATGGCTCACGACGCTGATTACTCTTTATAACCAGGAGTGGTTGTATCTCAACATATTCATAAGTGGTAAATCTGTAGGCGCAACTCCCACACTCACGTCTGCGTCGAATGGCCCGTCCATCCTGGGTATGTCGGGAGTCAATAACCCGTGTATCACCTTGCTGGCATTGCGGACAATTCATACGTTTTACTCAACATCCTGGTAATGCGGAAAGTCCTTCACCAAATCTTTGACTTTGGCGCGTACAGTCTGGATGACACTTTCATTGTTGGGATCTGTAATAACTTCATTGATAAATCCACCAATGAGCTTCATCTCATTTTCCTTGAAACCACGGGTTGTCAAAGCAGCAGTCCCGATGCGAATCCCACTGGTAACCAGAGGACTGCGTTGATCAAATGGGACCATATTTTTGTTGGTTGTCATGCCTGCTTCTTCAAGAAGGCGTTCTGCCTTTTTGCCGCTAATATCGTTAGCTGTTAAGTCAATAAGTAGTAAATGGTTATCAGTACCGCCAGAAATGAGTTTAAAGCCATATTCATTGAGAGCCACACCAAGTGCTTTCGCATTGGATATGACCTGCTTAGCATAGGTTTTAAATGATGGTTTTAATGCTTCACCAAAGGCAACAGCCTTTGCAGCAATAACATGCATAAGAGGGCCACCCTGAATACCCGGCATGACCGTACTATCTAAAAGTTCACTCATCATTTTTGTGCGTCCGCTTTTCGGTGCGACGATTCCGAATGTATTTTCAAAATCTTTACCCATCATCACTAGTCCACCACGTGGACCTCTCAGGGTTTTATGCGTCGTGGACGTCACGACATGACAATGGGGCATTGGACTTGGATGTTCTCCCGCAGCGATTAATCCAGCTGGATGGGCAACATCAGCCATGAGAAAAGCACCAACTTCATCGGCAATCTCTCTAAACAACTTGAAATCATAATGTCTTGGGTAGGCGCTACCACCGGCAATAATCATTTTAGGCTGATATTTTTTAGCCTGATCGCGAACCATATCATAATCGATATATCCAGTTTCAGCGTTTACGCCATAAGCCACAATATTGTAGAATTTACCAGAAAAGTTTACGTGTGAACCATGCGTTAAATGACCACCATGGGACAAGTCCATACCTAAAACAGTATCACCGGGCTTTACCAGCGTGAAATAGACAGACATATTGGCCTGACTTCCCGAATGGGGCTGTACATTGGCATACTCTGCACCAAAGAGTTCTTTTACTCGATCTCTGGCAAGATTTTCAGCTGTATCCACTGCCTCACAACCACCATAATAACGTTTACCTGGGTAACCCTCAGCGTATTTGTTGGTCATCACGCTACCAGCAGCCTGTAAGACAGCCTTGCTGACGAAATTTTCTGAGGCGATTAACTCTAAAGTATCGTTCTCACGATCCCGTTCTGCCATAATTGCAGCATAGATAGCCTGATCAGACGTTTTTAGCTCATTCAGCATCTTGACCTCTAGAATTGGATTCTATTTTGTTAAGCCTGCTCCCATGTCTTTCACCTTCCCACTCTGTGGTTAACCAGCGTAAGACAATACTTTTCATGGAATCAACAGATTGTGTCCGAGCACCGAGACAAAGTACATTTGCATCATTGTGAAGTCTGCTCAGTTCAGCTAGTTCTTCAGTATAACACAGCGCTGCTCTCACACCCTTAAAACGATTTGCTGCGATTGACATGCCTATACCAGTCCCACATATCAAAATACCACGCTCAGCAGAACCAGCCTGAACCTTGCGGCTAACTGCGGCAGCAAAATCTGGATAGTCACAAGATTTTAGACTATGGGTACCTTCATCCAACATGACATGCTCAAGCGACTTGAGATATTCAACGATCTCTCTCTTTGCCTCTAATGCGGCATGATCACACCCGATGGCAATGTTCATAGTCTAACCCTATTTAATTTTTAGGGGCTGTAACGCTTCGTTTTAACCAGGTATAACACTCCTTCTTAGGCTTGGCTTTACCTGCTTTTACGTATTCATCTCTATTGAAAAACCAATCACCACTTTGAGGAATGCGAGCTTCTTTTAGAAAATCTATTTTCTTAGATGCTTTAAAATAGCCTTTTGATTTGGCAGTTTTATAGTCTTCATATGCCATCATAAATACCAGCTTATCATCAAAATCTGGAGCTGAGCCTGTACAAGCGATACCCACAGCTTCATACACTGAAGCACGATTGGCATAGGTCTGTCCATTTTGTGAATCCATTTTAATAGCCTTACCAGCCCATGACATGGCTGATTTTAGCTGCCCATCATCGATGTAGGCCTGTGTCATATCAAAGTAGATACGAACGTCTTCAGGATTGGCGGTATTCAATTTTTTGAGCCAGCTGATGACAGTTTTTGTTTGACCCAGTTCACGATAGGCTTCAACGAGATCCTTCATGATGTTGGTCATCCCTGGAGAAACAGTAAGTATTCCCTCTAAAACTTTGATGGCTGTATCATTTTCACCTGCATCACGGAGCACACGAACATAGTCCTGAGCATTAGAAATATTGCCTGGATTATTTTTATACTCCTCTTCAACAAATCCACGAACATCACCACCCTCAGCTTCAATGGCTTCTCGGATAATATTTCTAAGATTTTTATTTTCAGAATTGGTTAGCAGAAGGTGTTCTGCCATGGCAATTGCTTCTGGATACATTGAAAACTTGATATAATCTTCGGCAATCTCTTCACCCAGGATTGAGTCTGCAGGGAAAGCTGCGTACATATCAACTTTGGCCTGAAGTACAGCATCTTCATCATCCATCATTTTCAGCGTAAATAGCTTATTTTCCCACAAATATTTATTCTCGGGAATAATGCTCAGACCTTCATTATAAAATATGATTGCTGTATCCAAATTATCTAATTCACGATAAGAATTGCCCATGTAGACATAAACATTTTGTGCCATTTGATCATCAACACACTCATATTCAAATAATTTATTATAGTTATACAAGGCATCGGTATAAGCTTTGTTCTTATAGTACTCCGTAGCAAAACTTAAATGCTTCATACAGTAACGTGAATTGGCTTTTCGGACAGAGTCCTTGCGTGCCTTTTCCATGGCAGCAAGTTCTTCAGCGGTAGCCTGTGGTGGCATGCATGCTGATATAACCATCGTAAATACCATTAGACTCATGGCAAATATTGATACACCTTTAAACTTCATGAGTTAACCCTCATCTTCTTTTAACTTTTCTAAACCACATATCATTGATTTGAATTCCCAGTTTCATCCTGGCAAATAATTCTTCCGGCAGACTTTCTTCTCCCCCACGAGATCCAAATTCTCCAGATAGTTCAAACATACTTCTACCATTTCTTAGTTCGAGATTGGTACCAGATATTAATGAATACTCATAAATCATATTCCCTGAAGCTGGCATCAAGTAATAATTCTTAATTGAAACCCCGGCATGCCACCCTGTTCTCTTGGTCCAATAACGGGAGGTTCTGTCGGTTGGTAATTTTTGCATAGCAAGTTGAAATGATGCTACGGGTGTAGTACTCCAGCCCTCAGGCAGGCTGAATACCTGCGCATCATCAAAGCCAGATTCAGAAAAGAGTTGCTGTCCAATCCCGGCCATGAAATTCATGGTTTCTGAATGATGGTAGATAACTCCAAATTTGATAGTAGTTGGCCAGGCACCCAGCTCTTCTTCAAGGTCAACATAAGCTCCAGAGCCGGCCAGACTATCCCGACCTGATAGAGTGGGTTTATCGTAGGGAATATTCACTGTCAATCCGAGGGAAACCTTCTCTCTTAAATTTGAGATGACTCCTGCTTCAATACTTCTGCCTGAGATATCACCTTTGACCACATAGAGTTCCTGGCTATCGTCCAATTGAACCCTGGTTTCACGTCTTAGGAGCCCCTGGAAAGTGTGTAGTTTCAGACCGAGTCTCATACTTGATGAGAGGTCATATCCCAGACCAATGTGATAGTCCCAGATGCCTCCTTCAGAGTGTTCAGAGAAGGTACCGAGACCAAGACTAAAGGCATATTCGGATGCAAAATCGGCAATGGCCTGGGTTCCCAGACTCATCCCAAATCTTTTACCTACAGGGAAGCTGAGATAAAGCTGTTCCAATCTGGTATTGTTTGACACAGTACTATTTATCGATCTGAATTCTGAGCCAAGAGTTACACCAAAGTGGACTTTATTCGAGCTGCTCAGAGCTGCTGGATTCTGGGTTGCGATACGGGTGGAGTCACCAAGTGCTACTGCACCATGCCCAAGACTACTGCTAAATGGACCAGTTGTTGGGAAAATATCACCATAACCGAGACGATAATAGGCTGATTGTCCCATGAGAGAATAGGCCAGCACGAGAATAAGAATTATTATCTTTTTCATGGTTGCACCGCCATGGAAGCTTTCACATATAGTGCTGATTGGGTCACATCTTTTGAAATAGCTATATATCCAGGATTATAACCAGGATTGGTAGAACGAAGAATCAGGTCCATTTCAGTTTTTTCAGCATCAAGGGCAGCCTGGACGAGATATTTCACTTCATTGGCATTGTAACCGTCTCCGCCATATTCTATAGTTGTAGTCAGTCCTGAGATAGGTTCTTCAACACTCATACTGAATCTGAACACGCTATCTGGCATGTACAGCGCTGAAGCCATATCGTCAATAGCAGGCAAAATGCTGGAATTGATAATATGCTGCAGCGTATCCCCCTCAACATCGAAATCAATCAGATTCAGTGTAAATCGCACAGAATCAGTTTTTAATTGACTGATATACTCAAATTGGGATCGATCAAAGAAGGTAGACTTTTCAGTGAAATGCATGTGGAGAGTATCCGCCAAAAATGTTATGGATGTAGCACTGTCATCTCCAGCAGAATCAGCCTCATGAAAAAAGAAACTAAGCGAAGGTCTTGATACCGATCCCCCGCCATACACAGAGGAGAGATAATCAGTAGCGGCCGGGAATACACCCAGGCTCACGCTGGTATCACCATGTACTATCAAATCGGCTGGTAAAGTGTAACTCCAGAAATTGCTACCTCCAGAAATATTCATTGTATCTGTACCCAGGAAATTACCATAGAATGAGCTTTCAATATCAATGGCTTGATCCATAGTTTCATAATATCCAAAAGTGGAATGAGTGGAGCCTAGCGTATCAGATCCATCCTGGGGGTATGTTTTTACATGTTGAATCTGAAAATTTATACTATCTACTCCAGCAATATCCAAAGCTGTATCAGAAAAAACAAACTCAACGGTAAAACCTGACTTGTAGTAATCAGTATCACCAATCCAGGATCTGAAGTGTGAGCCCCAATCAATATCAGCATCACCTGATGCAATTGAAGTAACATTATTCAGGGTATCTTCAGTAAAGATAAATGGGTTGTAGGTAAAACTATCGTTGTCGTAGGCGATGGGTTCATCGCAAGACCATAGGATAAGTGCGGTTAAAGCAACTGCAAAAGGAATCCGGATTTTCATAAGCCCCTTTAAAAAAGAGTTAAATGTTCAAACACTTAACTCAGATGGTTTAGAGTCAACACTGTCAATATTCAGAGTTTTAATACTCAACTCCAAAGAATGTTTCCAAATCCATATTGAGCTGTTGCCATTCCTCTTCACTTTCATCGGAGATAGTGAAATATTTAACTTTTTTTCCAGTTGCCTTTAAAGCTTCTTGGATCTTGCTATGCTTCTCAATTTTTTCCTTATTGCTTTTTCCAGTAATGGAAATGCTGATGATATGATCAGCATGCTTAATGGCAAGCCCAAGTAAATTGTCCTCATAGCCAGCATAATCTTCAGGTTCCAAACCGGCCATTTCGTACTGCTTAGCAGCCACTTTTCCCATCTCTTCTATGTTCACCAGGTTAAGGACAGTTTTCATGTCTGTGAAAAACTCTTCCTCAGCATAAACAGTCTTAAATAGAATGGGAACCATGGCAGTCGTCCAGTCATTACAAAGGATAAATTCTGGTTGCCAGTATAGATAGGTCAGGTTCTCAATTGCAATTTTTGAGAAATAGAAATATTTTTCAGCATTTCGCTGATTGTAGCGGTTTTCAGCAACTTTATATAACGTTTTATTTTTGCCACCAAAATAAGGCTGGTATTCCATAAAGTAGACCTGGACACGGGTCGAAGGGACGAAGGCTGATTTTGCAGCTCCAAATCCAACTTCACCTTTAAACTCGACTTCAATTTCTTTAAGACGGATAACTTCACGAATAACGTAGCGACGTTCGCTGACAAAACCATAGCGAGGAGTGAAAATCCTAAAGTCCTGCTTTTTTTCTTGGAAATGAGTAGGAACTTTGTTGGATATTTTGGCAAGGTCTGTGGCCTCAGAAAAGGGAGATACTTCTGAGGAGAGATAGTAAATTTTTGTTGGCATAAATTTCTTTTTTTATATAACCTATTATCTGGAGGCGAGGATTTGCTTGACTTTTTCCCGATAGGAACTTTCAGGGAACATATCCAGAAGCCGTTCTAATTCATCGTAACCGCGGGCTTTATCCCCGCTATTTAGGTAGGAATATCCAATCTTGAATTGTGCAGCATCGGCTTTATTGGAATCATTGAATTGCATCACTTTTCTAAATGCCTCTATGGCCCTTGAGTATTCGTCTAAGGCATAGTATGACTCTCCGACCCAGTATTGGGCATTATCGGCATAGTCATTTTGTGAATCATTTAGAATCAACATCTCAAACGCGTCGATGGCGCCCATGAAATCACCATTCTGATACGAGCTCAAGGCATCGATATAATGTTGCTTATATGTCTCATAATCCATCTTGGCAGTCGCAGATGATTGTGGACGTGGCATCTGTGTCTGGGTCTGAGGTGTTCTAACAATATTAGGCGTAGTCGATGGCATTGCCATAAGCTCATTAAATGAATTTGTGAGTGAAATAATTTTATTCTCAAGAAATACAAGTTGGGATAGAATATCGTAATTTGAACTATCCTGTACTTTTGCGTTCAGCTCTAATGTGCCTAGCTGATCCTCGGAACTCATCATATGATCCGCTACATTTAACTGATATTCAGAAAATGATGAATCTAAAAGGGAAAACTGACTTACAATATTGAGCAGATTTTCTTCCAGAACTGCAATTTTTGCTGGATCCATGGTAGCGTAAATACTATCCACCTGAAATTGAGTGTTTTGGATGGAAGTACCTAGTCCTGTGATTGACTCTCTAAGGCCTGTCTGCTCAGCCTGGAGTCCTGCAATCTGTTCGCCGCTCGTTTTAGCAGATTCACTTGTCACAGAATCTGTGCGACTACGCTCGTTGGCCAATTTACCATCAATTTCAGAGGATAATTCGTCGATAGATCGCTTGGATTCAGCATTCAGCTTATACAGATTTTCAAGACTAATATGGTTCTCATTGTATGTTTCACGCATCGCTTTTACTTCTTGAGAGAACTCTTTCAGCCTTGCATCAAGCACAACTAGAGTACTGTCTGTGCCTTGGCTACCTTGTTTTACATCATCAATTTCCTGCTGTAGTTCTTTCGAACCGCCACAACCAACGATGAGAGATAGTATCAAAATAAGAGCGAACGTTCTTTTGTACATTGCTTAAGCCACTTTCTGCTGGGAGTTAAGACAAGAAATCATACGGGCGTCAATTTAACCTCACCACAGGGTCTCGCAACGCTAAATGTAGTGGTTTCAGGGGGCTTGAGGCACTACCCAACGGCCCGTCGAACTGAGGACATATTGACCGAAAGACCAGCCAAAATCATAGAAGTAATCATAAATGATCCTCCATAACTAATAAACGGCAATGGAATTCCTGTCACGGGCATGATGCCAACTATCATTCCGAGGTTTACAAATACGTGAAAAATGTAAATAGTGGCAATTCCGATTAGAATGACACTATCAAATCTGAATTTGCTGTTATATGCTTGTGTAATTAATCTGGCGATAAGAAGATAGAAAAGAGTCAGAACTACCATAACGCCAACAAACCCAAATTCTTCGCCAATCACACTCATAATGAAATCTGTATGTTGCTCTGGCAGGAACTTCAGATGGGTTTGGGTACCCTCGCCCAATCCTTTTCCGAAAGGACCACCTGAACCAAATGCTGTCAAAGATTGGGAAACCTGATATCCTGCACCAAGCGGATCAGAATCGGAATCAATCATGGAAAGAATTCTTTGCTGCTGGTAGGGTTTTAGCAATGCCCAAAGCAGGTTTGTTATTCCACCCAGCCCAACATTAATAAAGAAGTTCATTATTTTTGTCCAGAATGGAAGATGGTTGAAATAGAGAACGACTATTATGACTCCCATCCAGAGAAAGAAAGAAATTGTCTGAAAAGCCGCTAGCATGGAGGCAATAGGTGCCAGCAGGAGGAAGAAATGGAGTGGTTTTATGCCCGCCCAAAAAATGATAACAATCAATATCCCAAAGTATACCAAAGCGGTTCCCAAATCAGGTTGGGCTAGGACAAGTATGGTGGGTCCCAGGGTCATAGCCACAGGAGTCATCAACTCTTTCAGGGTTGCAAGTCGTTTCTTATGATCTGCAAAATATTTTGCCAGCGCCAGGAGCAGGAAGATTTTCATAAACTCGGATGGTTGAATTCCAATACTGCCAATAACTATCCATCGACTCACTGACCCACCACTTTTCATAAGTATGGGAATAAACAACAAGACGATTCCAATTCCATAGGCTGGATATGTCAAATTATGAATGACTTTACGCGGTATAAAATAAGCTGTTAGAAATAACACTATACCAATAATGGTCCAGATGCTTTGCCTGAGAAAATATCCAGCACTGGAATCGTGCTGAGCTTCAATACTGTAAATGGCCAGTAAGCCACTGGCAGATAAGATAAGAACCAATATGAGCGTACTCCACTCCAGCTCTTTTAGTTTGACAATGATATAGCTGCTTATATTCATGAAGGTCTTTTCGCAATGCTTCTAAGTACTTTCCCAATGAGCGGTGCAGCTTTACCACCACCGCCACCACCGTTTTCCAAAAGTACAGCCCATGAGTAAGGGTAACGTTCATCAAGACTAAATCCAATAAACCAGGCATGATCTTCACCATGAGGATTTTGGGCTGTACCTGTTTTACCGTATATATCCCACTCTTTTTGACGTGCCGCTTTTGCGGTTCCCTTTTTACCATTTACTACATCCCACATAGCCTGATGAATAAAATCCCAGGAGTCCTTTGAGGCAGTCACCCTATCTTTTGAGGGGGAAATGTTTTCCATGATAATGTCACTATTCTTGGAAACTACCTGATTAACGAAATGGGGTTGAAATTGGGTTCCACGCTGAGCTAACATGCCTGCAAACTGGGCCAATTGCAGCGGAGTAACCAATACATCACCCTGACCCACCACGATATTCAGGAGATTGCCCCGCGTCCATTGATTTTGACCGTATTTACGATTCATATATTTTGTGTCAGGAACTAAACCTTTATTCTCACCGGGAATATCAATATTGGTGCGTTTCCCAAAGCCAAACTCACGAGCAATATGGGCCCAATCCTCAAGACCAATATCTTGTATAAGATTGAAAAAATAAACATTACATGATTGCTGTAATGCATCATGGAGGTTCATCTTGCCATGTCCAGTTTTTTTCCAACAGCCAAATGAACGGTTCCCAAGCCGGTAACTTCCACGACACATATAGGTACGGTCCTTAGCATTCGAATGATTTTCAAGCGAATAGAGTGCGGCTAATGGCTTTAAAGTTGAGCCAGCAGGATAGAGACCCTGTATTCCCCTATCGTACAGAGGCTTACGAGGGTCCTGTAAAAGTGCATTCCAGTCCTTTGAGGATATCCTACCGGAAAGCATTTCAAGATCATATCCTGGCCGACTGGCATAGGCTAAAATCTCACCGGTTTTATGATTTAGAATCACAACAGATCCTGATGAATCTGCCAGGGCTTTTTCAACGGCTCTCTGGATATACGAATCAATACTCAGGATGAGATCATGACCGGGAATAGGATTGATAGGAGCTCTATCTTCAAGCTCACCAATTTCCTGACCCAGGGCATTTACTTCTATATATCTAAAACCCCGCTGGCCATGTAAATCTGATTCATAATATTTTTCCAGACCTTTCCAACCGACCTGGTCACCAGGTTGATAGTCGGATTCCTTCTTGAATCGATTCAGATCGTCACGATTGATCTCTCGAGTGTAACCCAGAGCATGGGATAGATCTAAATCAGATACATAATTTCTAATGGGCTCAATACTGTAGGTTACACCAATGAGTTCAAGACGATGCTCCTGTAAGTAGGATATTTTTTCAAAAGGGACTCTACTGAATACTTTTGCTGGTGCAAAATTCCCCCGACGATTCTTGACAATACGACGGTTGATTTCCTCAACAGAAATTTCCATAATGCTTGATAATTGTTCCAAGGATTGTGGCTTGTCTTTTACTTCAATGGGTATAACAGAAATGGTATAACTGGGAGCATTGTCAACAATGAGATTTCCTGCACGGTCATAAATAACGCCGCGTGAGGCAAGTACAGGCACAGCGCGAATGTGATTGGCAGTAGCTTTTTCAGCATATTTCTCATGAAATACGATCATTAAGTAGTAATAACGACCGATAAGTATCAGAAAAAGAAGTACCAGAAGACCGTGGACCAGGAGCGACCTCCAGCCCTCAACGATATTCCTGCCTTGGAGCATTACTCTGCACCGACTCGAAGAACTATAAAACTTCCGCTGAGTAAGGCCATTGTGTACAGGGTTTTTGGCAATAGGATCAGAAAAACAATATTACCTGTAGCAAACTGTGAATCCTGAAGAGATATCATGACCGTAATTATGAAGAATACGAGCAGAAAGCCAGCATATAGGAGATATTGAACAATAACTGGAATTCTAACGATACGCCCATGGAATATACCAGACAAATAACCTACGGTGGATAATGCCAGAGCAGTTAACCCCATCATATCTGTTCCTGTAAGGGCATCAATGATAAAGCCTAAAAAGAATCCCAACCAGATGGCATTTAGTTGGCTATGGGTCAATCCCACGTAGATAATAAAGATAACCAGAAAACTTGGTGTGAGACCGTAGATACTGAATATATCACCTAGCATCCACTGAAAGATGAGAACCAGCAAGCCAAAGATGCTATATTTAATTATATCAAACATACTATTTCAGAATAAATACTTCTTCAACTCGGTTAAAGTTTGTCGCCAGATCAACGCGCACTGATTTTACATAATCTTCGACAACTGGTGAAATTGCCGAAACCCAACCGACAAAGATGTGTTCAGGAAAAATATCACTGAAACCAGAAGTTACTACAGAGTCGCCAGCTATTACTTCAGCATTTTTAGGTACATCCTGAATCACATAGCCAGTTTTGAGAGAATAGCTGAGGATTCCAACATCTCTTGATCGCATTTCTCTAACCGAAACTCGAAAGTTCTTATCGCTGACAAGTTGTACGAGAGCAGTATGCGGTGATACAGCAACAATCTTTCCCACCAATTGAGCATGGGCATCTACGACACCGGCCAAAAGGGTTATTCCATCTTCTGAGCCCTGATCGACAGTGAGGCTATTCATGGTGTGACTCCCAACAACCGAAAGCACATTCGCAGGGATCACATTGAAATTCTTCTCGCCTTTAAAGCCAAGCATTCCACGGAGTCGCTGATTTTCTTTTACGAGGGTACGATTTTTATTTAGCTCTATTTGGGCTTTAATATGGCGTTGTTGAAGTTCACGATAATCTTTCTCGATGGTGAAGATAGTTTGAACCCACTTGATGGGGACCCAGAGATACGCGGATGATTCAAGAACCAGACCACGAGTCTTATCCATAATTGGACTACCATTTGAGGCAATTATCAATAGTGATAAACCTACTGCAGCCACAAGATGTACCAGGGATTTGTATCGAGAGATGGTTGGTGCTGTTGATGCCAAGATTTAACCTATAGCGCGGGTGAAATGCTCAATAAAGAACATCCTCAAATCGTTCAATACTATCAAGGACTTTGCCAGTGCCCTGAACAATTGAAAGCAGTGGATATTCTGCAACATTTACGGGAAGATCGACTTCAAGACGCATGCGTTTATCAAAACCCTGTAGAAGTGCTCCCCCACCAGTGAGAATGATGCCACGATCCAGGAGATCTGAGCTCAATTCAGGTGGTGTTCTTTCCAGGCACATTTTTACTGCGTCTACAATGAGATCAATGGTATCTCGCAGAGCATCCCTAATTTCAGACGATGAAACCTCAATAGTTTTTGGAATACCAGCAATCATATTGCGCCCTTTGACAGAGAGCTTGTAATCAGTCCCCTGAAGTGCGGATCCGACATTGCACTTAATGCTCTCAGCCGTTCGCTCCCCAATCAGAAGATTGTGATCCCGCTTAAAATGTTGGATAATGGCTTCATCCATTTCATCTCCAGCTACTCGCAGAGATTCTTTGGTGACGATACCATTGAGAGCAATGATGGCAATCTCAGTAGTTCCACCCCCAATATCCACAATCATGTTACCAACGGGTTCACTTATATCTATGCCAATGCCGATAGCGGCCGCTACGGGTTCTTCAATAAGGAACACTTCCCGTGCATTCCGGCGCTCTGCAGATTCTTTAACGGCTCGTTTTTCAACTTCGGTAATTCCCGATGGAACACAGATAATCATACGAGGGCGAGCCAACTTGGAGATAGGCAGTTTATTCAAAAAGCCTTGTAACATACTATCAGCCATTTCAAAGTCAGCAATGACTCCATCCCTGAGGGGACGAATTGTTTCAATTTCCTGGTGAACTTTACCTACCATGCGCTTGGCTTCGTTACCTACGGCAATGACTTTTGATGTGGATTTCGATTTCGCAACTATGGATGGTTCGTTTAAAACGATGCCCTGGCCGCGAACGTAAATAAGTGTATTTGCTGTTCCAAGATCAACTGCGACGTCTACGCCCATCCAGTTTCGGAAATTTGAAAATTTAGTGGCCATCTACCCTCTCGTGCCTGAAAAGTGCTCTCAGGTCTTTGAAAACAATACTTTACCTACTGCCCGAAAAACACTTTTTTAAGGGCGATGCAAAATCTATAAATTTTTAGGCCAATAGCACTCATTAAATGGCGCTTTAAGGCTTTATTTTAGGGGCTTAGAACAGAAGAGCTAAAGTATTGCTTCCCTTCCTCAAGGGTGCCTGCAGAAATGCGGCAGAATTAATACCGGAAGCGCCAGTCTCCTTGATCCAGGTAGGATTGATCAAGTTTGTAATCTCCAAACCCAGTTTGATCTTTGAAAACAAAATTTTTCCCAAGGTGGTAATATTGCCACACCTGGTAAGGCTTGCGATCCAATTCAAAGGGACCACGCTGGATTTCATCTGGAGGTCCAAATAGTATATAAATCATCCCTCGGTCAGTTTTCCACCCTTCTTGAATTACCGTAAATGCTTCCAAAGAGAATGCGATCCGCCGGTAGTATTCCTCCATGAGTTCATTGTCTATAGTTCCGGGTGTTGGATCAAGGGCTTCCCAAAATAGTTTGAATTTTTCAGTTTTCTCAATTTCTGAGCCAATCATCATTTCTTTGATTTGGCGGTCGCTGGCGAGATAAATAAGTTGTTTAACTGCTTCATCCATGTTTTCAACATCAAAGTTGACGCCACGAATTCTTACCCTGAAATTAACCTTGGTGGCAGCTTTATTTCCCTCTGAATCCTCAGCTGTGAGAAAAAGAGTGTAGTTTGAATAATGCATGTCTGTAAGCGGGACAACGAAGTTGAGAAGCGAATCGATGGGAGCCGCATGATCAACCAATCGCGTTTCATTTACTTTAATTTCATCTCTAACTTTCAACTCATAATTGAGTTTGAAAGGGAAATTATCACCCAGGAGGCGAACATTAAATCTCAGAGTATCTATAATTTCATAAAACGATTCATTCATGAGAAGTTTGGATTTGTCTGATGTACCATTTTCCAGGATCATGATATTTCCCAGTGATAAAGCACCTGAGTACATCAGTGATTGATCTATACCGCTACTGAGCACATGAGATTTCTTGGTATAAAGGTCTGTTACTCGAACATTGATGGTCAACTCTGAGGCAGGAACCTTAAAAGTCTTGACCGTCACGATGGTATTCGTGCTATTTCGGGACTCTTTATACTCAGTCAGTCGTAAAGAATCGCTCCATATTTCTCCTGATATGCGTTCGTTGTCCTGATCTGCCAGATTGACAGCGACCTCGTATCTGGCGAGATATTCATCTCCGGAACGGATAAATTGTAGCTCAGTGTGAGGAATTTTCACATGGACCGAAATCTTGATGTTTTCTTTGTCTGCCAGTGGTTCAGAGAGTCCAATAAAGGAGAAATCAGGAAGGGTGAGATCATCTTCACGATTCACATTCTGCTCTGCGCACCCCAGTAGCAATAACCATAGTCCCAGCGATATTATTGATGTTTTCAATATAGATTTTTCCACTTTATCCTCGTTAATCCCAGGTTTGTGCCAACCCAAATATAGCCATCTTTTTTAATCAAATCAGTGACAAAGTTACTTATGAGGCCATCACTAGTCGTGTAATGACGCCACGATGCTGATTTGGAATCGAAACTATATAACCCAATATCAGTACCAATCCATACACTTTTACCTACAACAGTAAGTCCCCTGGGTTTAAAGGGAGCATTGGGCGATAGGTGGAAAGCCCCTTCTCCGGTTAGCAGGTCATGCACCATAAGCCCCCTATGCGTGCTGGCCCATAACCTGTCGCCCTGCAGAACGCTCTCATAAATGGGATCGATAGCTGAATCTTCAGAGAGCGGCAGGAATTCACCCGACGAATTAACCCGGGCAACAAAACCCTGAGTTGTTTCATCAAAAACATATAATCCATAAAAACTTGAGAGATAAAACCTGCCATCTGCATAGTTGACATCAAAAACAGGCCAATCAAGGCCAATAGGAAAAAGTGTACGAAGCCTCAACCCTGAGTCGTGAAGCAGATAGGCATTGCGTTCTGTGGCAACCATAAGATTACCATCATTTCCTGCTGCAATCGAGTATATGCGGTTACTAGTTAAATCTTTTTGAGAAACGACTTTATCCCAGCCAGAGCTGCTCTTGCTTTCTCGAAATACGCCCCCCCTGGCACCAATAAGGAGGTCATTCCCCAAAGTTTCGATATCAGTAATAAATGAATAGTCCTGAGCAATATCACGTATGGCCTCGTCATATTCAAAGGTAGAACTATCCATATACGTCAGGCCAGCCCTCCCACCAACAACGAGTTGCTCCTTATAGATATTCATGCTCATGACATCAGGTGACAAAAGACCGTATGGTAAGCTAGTGAATTCACCGCCTAGAATATTCTGTTGAAAAATGCCCATTCCATATGTACTCAAGAAGGATTCACCGGCGGCTTGTTCTCCGGTGAGAGATGAAACCACACCAAGAGAATTTCTAGGATGACCATCTAGATGAAGTTTGCCTTCAGAATCAAATGAACCATTGGCAACAGTCTGTACTGGAAGTGCTTCATAAATATCTGTCAATTCCGAAGAAATCGAATGAATCCAATCCACTTTATCCCAATTGATATCCAGGGCTGTATTAGCTCCCCATAGTTCAAGGGTTCCTGATGTCTTTGAGAAAAGGGCTGAATATTTTCCCACATTTTCAGGAGAAGCAGCAGTAACTATGACATAATTGTCTACTATCCCTAGCTCATAAGTTCCAGAATACTGCGGATCGACAGGTAAGGGCACACGTGACATCCAACCTGCCAGCTCATCATAGATGAAGACATAATCAGGTGTAACTATCCAAACATCCTGAGTAACGGCATTATGCCATACAAGCAGAACCGGGTATTGGCTTAATCCATTGCTGACTGTGATGGGTTCAAGCCACTGACGCTTATGATGATCATAGACTAGTACTCCATCTTCAACAGCAAAATAGACATTCCAGGTACTGTAAAAACTGTGATTGATATGTTTACCGGCAGGAATGCTGACAAATGTGCCTCGTTCATAAACATGCTGGGCATTTACTCCAACAAACAGACAACATATCAGAAGTACACGAAAGAAGTATGATCCGGAACGATGCATATTGATTCCCAGAGAATGGATTATGAGCGCGTAAGTATTAGTGAAGTGAATTAATCAGATTCACGCAGATAGATAGCAAGTATTGCATAGGCAATAACACCAAGACCAATAGATCCTAAAGTTGCTACTGCCCAGAATATGCGGATTATGTTGGAATCAATATCAAAGTACTGACCAATCCCACCGCACACACCCGATATTTTTCTATCTGAACGGGATTTATAGAGAGTTTTGTCTGGTGGAAAAATACCATCCATGGATGGCTTGGGTGAATCTCCACCACCCGTGTTAAAATATAGGTATAATCCCAACCCAATTACCAATACCGGCCAGAGAACATGGCCCATAGCCAGAGTTAATCCAGCAAAAATACCCGCAATAGGACCGATGATGCCAAATAGTAGCAAAACACCAGCGATCACCATAATAATACCCCAAAACCTGTTAGAATAGGTCTCAGGGGTAATTTTCGATTCAGCTTTTACTGCTTCATCTGCATGTTCGGGCTTATTTGGAATAATCAACATGGCGATGAGGTAAGCCACGATGCCAGTGCCACCAAATATTACCAGAACCACCCACATGAGCCGGATAATAACCGGATCTACATTGAAGTATTCTCCAAGTCCCCCACAGACTCCTTCAAATACTTTATCTTTATCGGATTTATATAATCTATTCATATTACCCTCGTTTTCCTCACATGTTTCGATCAATTTCGTGAACAGATCCTTGTACGAGAGGAACAAACCTTACAGGATCTTTTCTCTTCCTTATGATGTTTCCATCCCTTTTTGTACAAATCCACACATATTGTTGTGACTTGCCCTCAGGAGCAACCAAAATGCCCCCTTCTTTCAAACTGTCAAAGATATGCTCTGGAATCCTTGGTGGGCTGGCCCAAAGAATGATACGGTCATAAACCATTCCCTCGTTAAAATGTTCCCAGGCACTGCTATGATTCAATTCGACATTCGAAATATTTAGTTTCTGAATTACACGAAGTGAATCTTCAATTAACTCCTGATAGACTTCGATAGCATAGATATGCTTGCATATTTTGGACATTATTGCGGTAGCATATCCACTTCCACTACCGATCTCTAAAACTTTATGTTGGGGATAAATATCCAGATAGCTCAACATCAAGGCCACAACATATGGCTGGCTAATGGTTTGACCCGCTTTTATCTGGAGAGGTTGATCGGAATAAGCTTTCTCTGATGACACGTTTGAAACAAAATAATGTCGGGGAATATTCTTAAAGGCATCCAAAATGGCTGGATGAACAATACCTCTGCTGGTTAACTGTTCTGACACCATTGCCAGGCGTAGAGCGAGTGTAGTTTCAGTATCCGTGATTTCCATCGTTGTTCAATTTAATCCTTTTCTAACTCCAAGCATTAACTTATCGAAAAACATTAATTTCTGCGTCTGGCAAAGTTATATTTTGTCATATTTCCAACGCCTCAGGCAAAACGAGTCAGTTGTATTTAATATGGGGAGGATTTTGATATGGATATTGGGAAACAATTAAGGCTTGTACGCGAAGGTCATCAGATACTTCAAAAAGATCTCGCGGCAAGCGCTGGTCTTGATAAAAGCTATATCAGCAAACTTGAACGAGGTCTGGCAGATCCTACTTTTTCTACTCTGTCAAAAATCGCAAATGCTTACAAGCTCTCCGTTGCACACATGCTCAACTATGGGGCTGAGGAAACTTTTAGTCTTGATATTGATGCAGCGCTGGATGCGCTAAAAACTCTCAAATACAATATGGTTAACGTTGAAATCAATATTAAACCTCTATAAAAAAACAGGCAGGCTGCTTGCGCGACCTGCCTGTTTCATAATTCCTGAAAGGAATATTCTATATATATAACGGGGAGCTTTGATCTATTCAGAGCGGTATTCAAAAGGTAATTCGAATGTGACTGCTACGGGACTTCCATTTTGCATTGCTGGACTCCATTGAGTGTTCATGACTGCCATTACGGCTGATTTATCAAACATGGTTCCACCACTGTTGGCAACTTGAACATTAGAAACGTTTCCGTATACATCTACATCAAAATTTAAAATGACATCTGCATCGTTTCCTTCATGACGATCAAGGAGCGGATAGACAGTGTTTTGCTCTAATGATTCCATCCCACCGACAGGGGTTGGTTGGCAACAGCTCTTGTTTGATTTTGGATCTGCCATCAATTGTGTTGTCCCCAGCAAAAGGATCATTGCAGTTAATGTGAGTTTAGTTTTGATCATGATTGCCTCCCTGTTGGCTTTTGTTTTTTCATTAAACATGCAGTATACTTTCACAAACCATATGCCAACCGAAACAGCAATGACCTATCATATTGTTACTATTGATATTACATGACCATCGTGTATTCAAATATATTAAAATTACAATAATTATATGATATATTGTTATATCGTAATGATATGTTTTCACAAAGATTTACATAGTGATTATGAGGATTTAATTCTATCACTCAATTAGAGGTAAAAATTGTTTGCCCCGCCATGCACGAGATTTATATTCTCGCCGCTTTTAAGCCATCAATGATGGCAGACAGCTAATGCGAGAGTAGCTCAGTTGGTAGAGCTCCACGTTGCCAACGTGGTTGTCGCCGGTTCGAGTCCGGTCTCTCGCTCACAAAAAAAAGAGGCTGATTAAATCAGCCTCTTTTTTTTACATTCATTTAAAATTGATAACTATTTGCTCTTTTTATCCTTCTTGGCCTTTGACTTATCCTCGGGCATGTATGCTTCCACAATTGCTGCAACCTCTGGAGTATCCACAATTTTCTCATTGAGTGGGATCGGTTCCAAATAGTAGCTATTCTTCAAGCTCCTGATCAAATCCACATTGGTTTTACGCTCAGTACGGAGGCGGGCAATAAGTTTGAGTCTACTTTCGTCATTGGCATAGTGCTCTTCGAGTGTTTTTCCCTGTTCCAGATCTTTGGACATCGCGTTTAGACGATTATCTGCAAACTTAATGCGAGTGTATTGAGAACTTACATTCTTCATCTGACTCACATTATCAACATTTCTGATTTTCAATACTCCGGCATACTTACCTTGCTTGCCAATACGAATGACCGTGGTACCATCCTGCTGTCGAGGGACTCTTTGCAAGGATCCAGTTTTGGATCGGAGAAGAAAATCGATACCCTTCACCTCAGCGGTTAAAGCTCGCTCCATTTTCTCGTCCACATTGGCCATCAAGAATACCAGATCAACTTTGTCTTTAATTTCATCGATTGCTTTTTGAGCTGCCTCAACCGGATCTGAGAATGCGAAGGACTTTAGCCTACCGTCACCTATAGTCACGCCCACAAAGCCCAGAGTTTGATCTGGTGTTTCTACAATAGCATATGGGTTAAATAAAAATTTATCAGTGACTACATCTTTTGTATTTGCTGAAATGAATGGGAAATCTGCGTTTTTCTGCAATTCCATGATAAAATCCAGATCTCCAGCAAGATCATTGGTGCCGACATTCATCACCTTGCATTCCATCATGTTATAGGATGCAATAATGGCGCGGGCGACATCCTTCAGCTGATCGCGTTGATTTTCTGCAATGTAGGGATATTTGAATAATGCATCCCCTGCATCAACGAAGTAGGTAGCCTGAGTTTCCACTAATCCTTTTAAAATTGTATGCTTCCTGGCAAGACCGCCAAGTGGATTGGACTTTCAGCCGCAGGGTCCTACTTCCCCGTCATTACTTGCAGCTACTAGCAGTGTAAACTCATTTGGATTATATAATGGATTAACGGTCTCACTCTTACATCCCACTGTCACCAGGACAATGAGAAGGAGGATCAATCCAGATTGTTTAATAAGAATTTTCATTAGTTTTCCTGATTTATTCTGACGTCATGAGTGCTTCAATTTCAGAGATCTCTTTTGGAACTGCAGCTGTGAGGTTTTTGTTTCCGCTTTCTGTAATGAGGATATCATCTTCAATTCGAATCCCAATACCCAGAAATTTGGCAGGTGCTTTGGATTTTGAATTCACATAAATGCCTGGTTCTACCGTGAAAACCATGCCAGGTTTAAGCGTGATCGATTCACCTTCAGCCATATAATTACCCATATCATGTACATCCAGACCCAACCAATGGCCAGTTTTATGCATAAAATATTCCTGATAGCTTGCACTTTCAATGACTTCATCTGCGGTTCCGTCCAGCAAACCAATTTCAATCATTCCTTCAACCAGTAACCTTAAATCAAGATCGTGGAGATCCTGATAAGCGACACCAGGTTTTGCAGCCTCAATGACTGATTTCTGGGCTTTAAGGACCACTTCATAGATAGCTTTCTGAGCCTCAGAGAATTTTCCGTTTGCAGGAAAGCTTCTGGTGATATCGGCAGCATACATATCATATTCAGCTGCAGCATCAATGAGTATCATATCTCCATCAACAATTTGATCACGATTTTTGATGTAATGCAGGACTGTGGCATTGTCTCCAGCACCTACGATTGATGTATAGGCGGGTCCGCTACCTCCTTCGTGAACAAAATGACTCTCAAGTACAGCCTGAAGCTGATATTCATACATACCTGGCTTACAGGCTTGCATGGCTCTGGAATGTGCATCAGCTGAGATGTCTGCTGCTTTTTGCATGAGTTCCACTTCGTGATCATCTTTTATTAGACGCATGCCATGTGTGATAGCACCAATTGATTCGAGACCTTCTGGTCCACCACCCGTTCGTTGAACATCTTTGCGAACCTGACCGACATGATCAATCATCTTGTATTGATGGGTTTTATCATGATTCAGGTTTGTATATACTTTAGATGATGTTTTCATGGCTGCGAGAGCATTTGCTTCAAATTCTGAAATGTCCAATGCCTGATCAGCACCGAATTTTACAACCGTATCTGCAAAACTCAATCTCCAGCCTGTCCAAACTTCCTTCTTCGGATCCTGAGGAAGCACAAACAGTGAGAAGGGATTATCCTTGTTGTTAGGATCTATGATACAGGCGGCACCAGGTTCAGTATAGCCAGTCAGGTAATAGAAGTCAGAATCCTGCCGATAAGGATATTCAGTATCATGGGTGCGTATTTGTTCAGGTGCCCCCTTTAGAATGGCAACACCCTTGCCCATATGTTTTATAAGATCTTGTCTGCGTTTATTGTAAATGCTACTACTTAACATATTATTTCAATGCTCCTTTTATAAGACGATGAAAATAAATTGAGTGACCTGTCTGAACAAGGTGCAACTTAAAGGATAATTACTTCTATTAGATAACAAACGAGATGATCTGATCGGGTATTCCAATTGGTTTCAACCGTACTCCTCTTTAGATTGAACAGAAATGAACGCATCAAACAAGGACTTTTCATATAAATGAGTACCCATTTTTCTGATTCACTTAAATCGCTAACTCAGTATCAGCGCTATCGAAGTCGTGTAGTCAACATTGGCGATATTCCCATGGGTGGTGACCATCCTATCCGTATACAGTCGATGACAAACACGGACACCATGGATACCCAAGCCACGGTTGAACAAACTATACGCCTGGTGGATGCTGGTTGTGAATATGTAAGAATCACAGCTCCCAGCGTCAAAGAAGCGACCAACCTTGGTGTCATTAAAGCTGAGTTAAAAAAACGCGGGTATAGCGTTCCCCTCATTGCGGATATACATTTTGTTCCCCGGGCTGCCGAAGAAGCTGCCAAGCTGATCGAGAAAGTACGAGTCAATCCTGGAAATTATGTCGATCGTAAAAGGTTTCAGGAATTGGAATACAGTCAGCATGAGTATCAGGCTGAATTGGATCGAATCGAAGAAAGATTTACTCCATTGGTAAAATTGTGCCGTGAAGAGGGCACTGCTATGCGCATAGGATCCAACCATGGATCACTCTCTGACAGAATCCTCAGCCATTATGGGGATACCCCAAGGGGTATGGTAGAGTCTGCTATGGAGTTTGTGCGAATCTGTGCTGCCAACCAATTCCATGAACTGGTCGTCTCAATGAAAGCCAGCAATACACGGATCATGATTCAAGCATATCGTCTGCTGGTTAACCAGATGACTCTAGAAGGATTCAACTATCCCCTGCATCTGGGTGTGACTGAAGCTGGTGATGGTGATGATGCACGCATCAAATCATCGTTGGGTATTGGCTCGCTCCTGAGAGATGGTTTGGGTGATACCATCAGGGTTTCATTAACCGAAGCACCAGAAGCTGAAATTCCAGTTGCCATCTCGATAGTCAAATCAATAGCGAAGCTTTCGGAACACCAACCCATCGAGCCACTCTCATCACTGCCGATTAACATGTTTGAATATCAGCGCAGAGAGACGAAGTCTACCTCGGTCATTGGTGGTGATAAGGTTCCAGTTGTAATTGCTAACCTCTCACAGATCGGGACGATACCTGACAATCAGCTCGTGGCGGCTGGATATCATCTTGAGCTAGCAAGCAATACCTGGATGGCAGGCGATCAAGGTGCTGACATACTCTATTTTGGACAGAATAATCCAGATATTCAACTTTCAGATAATGCGCTAAGACTCTATGATTCAGCTATATGGGCTGATCAGGAAATGAGTATACATAGTTATCCTGTATTTACCCTGGCATCCTATATCTCTATTGGAGAGAGACATCCTACTACAAATTTTGTGCATATCAACACAATGGATCAGATTGTGGATATCCCCGATGAGTCAGGTATCATTTGGCTACTTAGCTCAGATAGTGCACATCAAATCGCTGATTTACGAAGATTCATTCTGGAATTAATTAATCAAGGAAAATTGCAACCAGTCATCCTGCTGAATCGAGTCACCGATGAGCAGCGTGATGAATTTCTACTTGGTGTATCCGCTGAAATAGGTTCCATCCTGAATGATGGGCTGGCAGATGGTGTCTGGCTAAGGTCACAACATATTGGCAGCAAAGATTTGAACGAAATCGCATTTGGTGTTCTTCAAGCTAGCCGTAGTCGTATGACTAAAACCGAGTACATTGCCTGTCCCTCCTGCGGACGCACTCTTTTTGATCTGGAAGAAGTAACGGCTCAGATTCGTGAGCGCACCAGCCATTTAAAGGGCGTCAAGATTGGAATTATGGGCTGTATAGTCAATGGACCTGGCGAGATGGCAGATGCTGACTTTGGATATGTGGGTACGGGTCCTGGGAAGGTATCCCTTTATCGTGGTCAAATGGTGGTACGCCCCCATGTCCCACAGACCCAAGCTGTGGACTCATTAATTGACCTGATTAAAAGTGAAGGATATTGGGTAGAGCCCTGATATGATTTAAGTTTTTCAAGTAAAATGGTGCCTCCATTATCACTGGGATTACACGATTAAGTTATCAAGCTTCTCAACTATTTTTTTTGTACCTGTATTTGAATCTGGGCTTAGATTTAGGGTACTATTAACAAACCAGTAGGAATTTCTATGAGGAACACTCTTTTTTGCATCGCAGTTTTCACATTGTCTCTGTTCCAACCCTCGTTTGCTCAGGAAGCCATCACTCTAGATACTGCTGAAGAACATGTGGCTTTCGCCCAAAGTATTTATTGGTCAGCATTGACCCCCTCTGAAAAACAAACTTTTCTGTTCGCTTACATATCAAGTGCCTATGAGGTCCGGAAACTGGCGAACGAAACAATAGCGACTTCTCCACGGAATACACATCGTTTTAATGAAGAAATAGATAATTTATTCTTGATCTGGCAATCCTTGCTGGTGATGGAAGATAATGGTGATGCAGCTATGGAGGAGTTTATCGGCTGGATTGACCTATATTTTGAAATTGATGTAAACAAGTCAAGCCCATTCATCAATGCCGTTAAGTATGCACATCAAAAGGTGAAATCTGAGGATAAGTCAGTACTGGAACTGTTTTGGGGTAAGACAACTGCTCCTGAATCCAGGCTTCCCAAGGATGAAGTCTTAGAACAAAAAGCAATCGAACGAAAAATCGCAGCCTCTGAAGCCAGAAAGAGCGTTGATTCTGCCGTTGAGATTGATCCTCCCATGGCCTATAAACCTTTAAGTGCCTCTCCTACTACAGCTTTTGTTCTCACTGATGAAGAATTACGCATCATTGCCCTGGCAGTGGAAACAGAATGTCTCAATAAGAATCAACCTGATGCTCTACAGGATCCGGTCATGCTTGAATCCCTGGCTAGAAAGCATGGATTTGAAAGCATGTCAGCGTTTAATTTGAAATTTTCACATGCACAATCCAATGAAGCGCGTTGGAAGTACATGAATAAACTCATTATCGAACAGGCCTTTGATCAGAACTGTATGTAAAACCCTGTTCCATATCTTGATATAGAGAATATGTCCAGCTAACCAGGTACACTCTCTCCAGATTCACCCTAAATAGAGTCTGTCTTTAAACTCTTTTTTCACAACGAAACAAACGAAATTCACGAAAGCATTTAATGCTATTTCGTAATATTCGTCAAATTCGTTGTGAAAAACGGTAATAGTATCTGCCTAAAACTAACTTTAGGGACAGACATAAATTTGAATCATCAATAAGAAGGTCATCCTGACCTTCAATTTCGTCATTCTTTGAAGGAGTTTGCTATGCTGGCACGTGTATTAAGTAGTTCATTAATTGGTATCGATCCGTATCTGGTGGAGGTAGAAGTCAATGTTGAGGGCCATGCTTTTCGATATTCTACGGTGGGCCTACCTGAATTAGCAGTAAGAGAAAGTAAAGACAGAGTCATCTCTGCCATCAAAAACAGCGGGTTCAGATTTCCGCCCAAGGCTTACACAATTAATCTAGCCCCGGCTGACATTAAAAAAGAGGGCTCCGCTTTTGATCTTCCTATCGCCATTGGAATCCTGGCTGCCCTTGGTATTGTCATCCATGAAGATCTAGAAGATTATGTGCTGATGGGTGAATTATCACTGGATGGGACTCTACGAGGCGTAAAAGGGGCTCTACCGTCAGCTGTTGGTGTACATGAGGCTCAACTGAAGGGACTCATTCTACCCGCCCAAAACGCTCGTGAGGCAGCTGTAACCGGAAATATTGATGTTATTCCTGTGAAGACCTTGCTGGAAGCCATTCGCTTCCTCAATGGCGAACATATCATCGAACCATTGGAAGTGGATGCTAAGCTATTGTTTTCTGAAGCTCAGAACTATCCTGTTGACCTTGCAGATGTTCGGGGACAAGCCCATGTCAAGCGTGCTCTGGAAGTCGCTGCTGCCGGTGGGCACAATGTGCTTATGATTGGTCCTCCAGGTTCTGGCAAGACTATGCTGGCAAAACGATTTCCAAGCATCCTTCCACAAATGACTCTAGATGAGGCACTGGAAACTACCAAGATTCATTCAATTGCGGGGATGGTCAAGACTGAGGGCCTGGTAGCTACACGACCTTTCAGATCACCCCATCATACTATTTCAGATGCTGCTCTGGTTGGTGGTGGTCGTATTCCTCGACCTGGGGAGGTCAGTCTGGCTCACCATGGTGTGCTTTTTCTGGATGAGTTGCCTGAATTTCAGAAAAATGTGCTGGAAGTTTTGCGACAGCCGCTTGAGAATACTGAAGTCACCATAAGTCGGGCCAGCATGAGTCTCACCTATCCGGCCAATTTTATTCTTCTCAGTGCAATGAATCCCTGTCCCTGTGGCTATAGCAGTGATCCACGGCATGAATGCACGTGTAGCAGTGTGGGTATTCAAAAGTACATGGCCAAAATATCGGGTCCGCTCCTAGATAGGATTGATCTCCACATAGAAGTACCGGCTATCCCCTTTGAAGAGTTGGCCAGCAAACAAGATGGAGAATCGTCGTCTCTCGTAAGAAAGCGGGTTCAACTAGCCAGGGACACTCAAATCAAACGCTTCACTAATGAACCGCACATCCATTCAAATGCTGATATGCCACCAAAAATGATTCGGGGTATCTGTGTGGTTGACAGTGACTCTGCCAGCTTATTGAAGTCGGCCATAAGCAATCTGGGTTTAAGTGCCCGAGCTTATGATCGTATTCTCAAAGTCTCGCGGACAATCGCTGATCTGTCGGAATCTGCTGAGATTCGAACAGAACATATTTCGGAGGCTATTCAGTATCGTACCCTTGATCGGCAATTGTGGATGGCGTAGCTTGGTTCTATGGGTTTCCGTCTTCGCCTTCAGGTACGACGCGACAAGTTATGGGTTTAATGTTCCGGACACTGAGCTTGTCGAAGTGCGCGGAACCAGATCCACTTTATCGATGACACAGGTTGCTAGGATGTCTGTTAGATTCTCAAGATGGCTATGAATGGATTATTATGATACTTTGCCATAGAGACAGGTTATTGAGGCACACATTTGGATAAAAAGAAAGCCCTCGACTACTTCCAAAGGCTTTCAATCTTACCACATTTGAAGCCGCTATTATTGATCCAACCCTCGATATTTGAGCATAGTATCAACGCTAGGTTGCTTGCCTCTGAATTTTATGTATTGAGTCATCATATCATAGCTGCCCATTGAAAGCAGGTTGAGTCTGAATGATGCTGACAGGTCTTTATTAAATAGATCGGTCTCCTTGAAAGCCTGGAAAGCATCAGCAGCAAGAACTTCAGCCCAGATGTAGCTATAATACCCCGAAGAATAACTTGAACCACCAAAGATATGACCAAAATTCGGACTCTGATAGCGGGATTCAATTTCTGGCATCAATCCTATTTTAGCCATTGATTCCATTTCAAATTCTGGAACATCTAGCATTGTTGTATCTGTGAGCGTGTGCCAATCCATATCCAGGAAGGAAGCTGCCAGGTACTCAACCGTCGCAAAGCCCTGATTAAATTGTTCGGCATTTTCAATCTTATCAATCAACTCCTGAGGAATCGGCTCGCCGGTTTCATAATGCAGCGCATATGTTTTTAAGATTGCTGGATCAACAGCCCAGTATTCCATAATTTGCGAAGGAAGTTCAACAAAATCTGTTGGTACATCTCTTGAGCCACTATACGTTGTATTTCCAAATAGCCAGTTCAATCCATGTCCCAATTCATGGAATAGAGTCCGCACTTGCCCCAAAGTCATTAGAGACGGTTTATCTGCAGTGGGTTTTGCAAAGTTACCCACATTGATTACCAGGGGTGTAATAAAATTACCACCCATATTTGATTGATCTCTGAACGAGTCCATCCAGGCACCGCTGCTTTTCCCATCTCGTGGGTAATAGTCTGAATAGAAAATACCCAGATGGGATCCATCAGCCTCGAACACTTCAAAGATCTCAACGTCAGGGTGATAAACTTGAATATCATTCCTCTTAACAAATTCAATTCCGAATAGCTTCCCAGCCACATCAAAGGCGCCGGCACGAACATTTTCCATTTTGAAATAAGGAGTAAGTAAGGCATCGTCCAGTGCGTACTTCTCTTTTTTCACTTTATTTGCATAATACCACCAATCCCAAGCCTGAAGATTAAAGTCGTTGCCTTCATTATCGATAAGTGCTTGCATGTCCTTAAGCTCTGTTTTAGCTCTTTTCAAGGCGGGCTCCCACAGTTGCATGAGGAAGCTGTATACGTTCTCCCGGTTCTTGGCCATGCTTCGTTCAAGAGTGTAATCAGCATGGGTTTTATAGCCCAATAAATTCGCCCGACTAACTCTTAGAGCAGCAATTCTAGATACCACTTGCTTGTTATCATATTCGTCGTTGTTGTTACCACGATCGATATAGGCTGTATAGAGAATCTCTCGCAACTTCCGCTTTTCCGAATTTATCAGGAAGGGAGTAAAACTTGGCCGTTGTAGGCTAAACACCCACTTGCCTTCCATACTCCTATCTTTGGCCATTTCAGCCGCTGCCTGAATAACCCCATCAGGTAGTCCGGCAAGGTCTGCTTCGTTATCTATTATCAACCCGAGTGCATTAGTCTCTTTTAGGTGATTTTGGCTAAATTTGACATAAAGACCACTCAACTCTTCATTGATAGCTCTTAGGTCATTTTTGTCATCATCATTAAGTTTAGCACCCTTTCTAACCAGTCTTAGATAGTAGTTTTCCAGCAGAATCGTTTGCTCTGGAGTCAACCCAAGACTGCCTTGTTGCTTATAGATTTGACTTAATTTTACAAAAAGTTTATTGTTTAAATAAATATCATCATAGTGTCTGGTCTGCAGTGGCGCAACTTCCTTTGATATCTGCTGTAACTCATCGTTTGTGTTTGCTTCGTTGAGACAATTGAAAACTCTGCTAACCCTTTCAAGCAGTACCCCACTTTTCTCCAAGGCTTCAATTGTATTCTTAAAAGTTGGGGCTGCTTCATTAGCAATAATCGCATTTACCTCAGCTTTCTCTGCTTTCATCCCTTCCAGAAAAGCCGGCATAAAGTGTTCATTTTTTATTTCATCAAAAGGTGGTGTCTGAAAAGGAGTATCCCATTCCTGCAACAGTGGATTTTCCTGTTGAGTACTGCAACCGATTATTAAAAGTAATAGTGCAACAAGATACATTCTTGTATTCATGATTTCCCCCTGATTATAGATTAACCCGTAGATCAGTTTGTATGCCCAGAATGTAATACACGTCTTTTAGCAAACACTCCATATTTGTACTTATTATAGCTTGTCGCGGTGTAATCTGAAAGACGATGACGGATCTCAAAAAGGGTGTCTCATAATTAAGGCACTATTTTGCAGTCTCATAAACGGTCTATTTAATGACCTGGGGTTGGAAAGGTTATCTCAGTAACGCTTCTAAATACCTACTCCCCGTGCATAACAATCGGATTATCCATTCCCATAAAGGGCATCCTTTTGACTTACAAATCTATATTAAACAAATTACTATGGAGTCTCATAAACCAGGGTTTCTGAATGATGATATTCTGGTAAAAAGAAGCTCAGGAAAGCTTTGGTAGCCGCTCCTTCAGCATGAGCGATTGGTTAGGAGTGAACTAAACTACGAGAGGTGGTTTCGTAGGAGATAATCACTTCTCCGAACCACCACCCGTCTTAAGACAGTATCGAAAGTCACAATGCTCCGCCCCCTTCATGATCGTTTGGGTCCTGGTCATCTCTACTTCGGGACTTCCCACGGTTTCGATGTCGACGTCTGCATCACACATCAGTACACCGCCAAGCTCCGGTTCCCCTAGTTGACGGAAGAAATCGGCATAGCGACACCCCGTTATGTTAAACTCCAGTGCCTCCTGCTCTTTCTTGAGCATCGCAAAGTCCACATCATCGCCAAGCCGCGAGAGGCAGGCTGTGCTGATCGTTTCCCATTTCTGCCGTGGGCTGCCTGGGAGTTGCGCCCCAATATCGGTATACAACTTCCGGGACCACTCCCGTAATGCTGTCGACGCAATCTGGTTCGCCCGCGTCTCGCCGAGCTCAGTCCGGAAGGCTTTGAGCAGAGGGACGAGTACCTGGGCTTGGAGTTTGACCATGTCAAAGAACGACACATCCGTGTGCGCAAATATCGGCGCCAGGATGTCTGTTGCCGACTCCTGTGGTTTCAGAAGCCCTTCTGGTTGATCGCTACTAGACATAGAAATCCCCTTATTGAATTGTTGTGATTACTGCCTAACTACTTGCTATATGGTTTTTTAGATAGAGTTCCATTTGTTTTTTGCGGTTTCAAAACGACGGTTAATGATTCCATAATTAGCCTGATATCTCTAGGATTGATAGGTTTTGGCTCTATTCCTGAAAACCCAACAAATTATCGATATAATATACTGTCACTGGATGATAACTAGGTCTTGCTTTGTTGTAAATGATCAATGCTTCTTCTGTTCTACCGTTGCTTTTCATTGCTGTATAAATAGTTCCAACATACCAGACGCGACCAATATTCATCAAAAACTGTTCAATCTTAGCATCCACATTATTTCCGTGATAATTGTGATTGATTGCTTGCTCAAACCAATCCATAGCTATGCGAGAATTAGTTGAATTGGTGAAATCAAATGTTTTATCAAATCTCACCAAGTGCTTATTCCCAATGTCCTTTGGTAGGTTGCCAATGAAATGAATCCACTCTTGGGTTGTCCAGTCTGTCGTGACATCCTTTGTGACCGTATTGCTTTCAATAAAATGTTTAAGCTCTTGTTCTACCTGCATCAGTTTATCAGGCTTATTTATAGTGGCTTGATTATCTGGAATTCCTGCTTGGTATATCCATTCATCTGTATCAAAGACGATTGCATTCTTTTCTAAGAGATTCTCGTTTAAGTGAGCAATAAATTGTTCTGTTGTGATGGTTGAGAAAGCGTGTGTTTGGTAATAATCATTTATGAATACATCAAATACCTCACGTCCAACAGCCTCCTCTAGGGTTCTTAAAAAAAGGTATCCCTTATGGTATGGAATAAAAGTAAGTCCATCTTTAGGATTAGATCCTTTCAAATTCAGTTTTAGTTTGGTTTTATCAGGGGTTTCAGTGAATTGTTCTAATGTTTTACCCAGTAATTGCCTATTAAGATATGCTAATATTTCAGCTCTCTCCCAACCATACAAAGCTTCCATAATTCGTAATTCTGAATAAACGGTAAACCCCTCATTGAGCCAAAAATCATCCCAACCGGCATTGGTTACCAGGTTACCAGACCAGGAATGAGCTA
This sequence comes from Fidelibacterota bacterium, assembly GCA_018650795.1. Taxonomy (GTDB): domain Bacteria; phylum Fidelibacterota; class UBA8477; order UBA8477; family JABMPR01; genus JABMPR01. The sequence continues at coordinate 5,068 of JABIFG010000308.1, read as the reverse complement.
ATTCATGTACTATGAGCGAAGTCAAACTCTTATCACCGGCTATAATTGTTGGCGTTGCAAATGTTAAGCGGGGATTCTCCATGCCACCCATAGGAAAACTTGGTGGTAGTACAATCACATCATATTGCTCCCAAGGATAATTCCCGTATAGTTTTTCAGCCACTATTAGCATTTCCTCCAGGTCCGAAAATTCATAATGGACCTTGTCAATCATAGATCTTTCCGCATAAATGCCTGTTCTATTACTAACAGCTCTATAATCTATGTCTCCAACTGCCAACGCGATTAGATAGGGTGAGATTGCCTGTGGCATTATGAAATCATATTCTCCGGTTTCAGACTTCTCCTTTGGATTTACTGCACTCATTACCGACATCAATTCTGATGGAACTCTAACAGTTGCGTTATAAGTCAGCCTGACTTGAGGAGTATCCTGAATTGGGATCCAGGTTCTGGTATATATGGGTTCCCCCTGAGTAAATAGGAAGGGATGTATTTTATCCGCTGTTTGCTGAGGGTCTAACCACTGCAATGCTTCTGTTTTATCAGTGGTCTTATAATAAATTGAAATGTTTTTAGTTCTATTCGTAATACTTATGGTAAGAGCTTGCCCAAGTATCTCGTCATGCTCTCCAAGTGAATATTCAGTTTCCTTTCCGTTTGCCAGAACTTTCATAATATCAAGATTCTTGCTGTCTAAGATTATTTCTGACGAATTGTTATTGTCAATTTTATAGCTCGCCATTCCCGAAATGATTCTCTGATTAAAATCTACATCTATATCCAAATCTAAATGGGTAATTACAGCCTGGTTTGGTTGAGAATATGAATGCGGATCATCTATATACTTTACACTAATGCTTTCTTGGTTTTTAACGGTACAACTCGCAATTAAAAGTATTGAAATAGCAATAACAAATAGCACCTTCTTCATGATTTCCCCACTCTTTACATAATTGATTTCAAACTAGCCCTGAGAATCAGAAGGAATAAATACAACCTGTGGATCAGTTTGGTATGCTTCGAATGTAATGCAGTTATTGTCTATCAGCAAACACCTCATTTTCGTACTGATACGTCTCAAAAAGGATGTCTCAAAACTAAGGCTCTATTTTGCAGCTTGTCTCGGCGTAGCTCAACGAGCGCAGACGGATCTCATAAACGGCGCTTTTCGATTCCTTCAATGGTCACAAAAGCGCCTCGATTTAACAAGGAGTTTTTGTAACGCCCGATCACCATATTGACTTTATATTATCGGGCATTCCATATTCAATCTCTATCTGCATTATCTGCGACTCTAGCTCTTTGCCACTTATTTGGGGAACACAACCAAGAAGGTAATTATGACTGCTGAAAATATGAGGAACTACTTAACACCTCCTGGAGAAATAATTGATGTAAACGGACGTAAAGTTCATGTCCAGCGTTGTGGCAAAGGTTCACCCAGTGTTGTTTTTGAATCGGGTTTATTCGATACTTCATTTGCGTTCGCTAATGTTCAACCTCTGCTTTCTACACTTACCAGTACGATCAGCTATGATCGAGCCGGAGTAGGATACAGCGCGCCAAGCTCTAATCTAAAGCGAGATCGTACCGCTATGGCTTCGGAGCTATATGAACTTCTTGAAACACTAGGGTTACACGAGCCTGTTGTGCTGGTTGGCTGGTCAGCAGGTGGTATTTATATTCGAGAATTTGCACATCAGCATCCCGAAATGGTAGCAGGTATGGTTTTTATTGATAGTGCTCATGAAAATAATATTTATCATTATCCTAAAGAAATTGCTAGTATTATTCATAAGGGTTGGGATGAGTTAATTGAACTCATCACTCGTATGAGCAAACTGACACATGAAGAAATATTAAAAGAATTAGCAGAGTTGAATTACTGGCAGGACTGGCATCCTGACACCCACAAATATCTTGAAGACACAGCTAGACCTGAAGTGCTTAAATACTTCTTAAAGCTTAACTCCTATTTCGATGAAGATACGAATCTGGGCAATGATGCATTGAGATCACTGGGTGATATTCCTCTGGTTGTGATTTCAAGGTTAAAAGGGAACAATCCCAACCTGAATGAAAAGCAGGTAAAACTGGCTTCTGAGATTTTTAATATAAATCATAGTGAATTGGCTGGACTTTCTACTATCAGTCGGCAAATAAAGGCAGATTGTGGACATGATATTGCCAACGAGAAACCTGAGATAGTGATTGAAGCAATTAGGGATATTGTAAGGCAGGTTAGAACAGAATCTGATCTGTTCTCCATATCTTAGCAAATACTCCCCTTTAGTCTCAAAACGGTGTCTCATTACTAAGGCCCTATTTTGCCGCTTGTCTCGGCGTAGCTCAACGAGCGCAGACGGATCTCATAAAGCTTGGTTTTTGAGCCTCACATTTGGAGAAAATGAAGCCCCAGACAAGTGTCCAGGGCTTTTATATCTCTTCCGGAAATACTTCCTTACTGTAAGTATACCATTTTAATCGTTTTTGTATAATCCCCTGCTCTCATCCGACATAGGTAGACACCAGTACTGACCTGCTTTCCATTAGAATTTGTACCGTCCCACTCCAGATTGATCCATCCTGCAGGATGTGCAAATTCTGAAAAGCTTCGGATCTTCCGACCCTTCAGATCATAAATCACCAGTGAGACATCTGACATCTCCGGTAAGCCATACCTAATCGTGGTGGTTGGATTGAAAGGATTGGGATAGCTTTGATCCAAAACATAGTCATGAGGAACCGGTGTTTCATTCGACACATCCAGGGGATTGTGGATACGGACGACAAACTCCTGAGACCAGAATACATATTCGCCACTGCTGATACGATATTCAAAAGGGATATCCCGGGACATTGGTGAATCAGCTGAGATCAGTATTATTGCAGATGTATTCGCCATTCGAAGTTCTCCAGCAGGGATATCCGGAATTATCTGAGCCCAGGTATACATTCCCAACCAGGGATCATCGTAAATCAGTTGTGCGGTAAGATTCCCAGCACTTGCTGTACTGCCAAGATTTGAAAGCCCCAGCTTGAAGACCATTCTGTCGCCGGGATATACTATACCATCGACCGGACTAATCCATTCAATGCTATCCAGACTCAGGGGTCCGATAGTTGTGAACCACGCCGCGTTTTCAAAGGAAGCTTCAAAATCTGCCCCGGTCACATTCAGATCAACGATATGGTGACGTTCCTCAACCAATAGTGTGGTCCAGATATTACTGAAGAGACTGTCTCCAGCATCAGCATCTTCATGCTCACCATCATCGAACAGTTGTATTGAATCTATGTTCACACCCTCAATATCTTTGATAACTGTCATCAATTGCAATCCGTCTGAATAAGGCATCAGCGAACTTAATTGAAGTTCCTGCCCGGGGAGCAGTGAAGTTGTGCTGATCTCCAGTTGATCATAGGCAGAAATACTCAGACTTGAATCCATGTCAAGTTTTAGTGCTACAGGTCTATGGTCTGATATATTATTATCATACTCCCACCAACCGCCAGTAAGATATTCGTCTATTTTAATGGTGGAAATGGTAGAGCTTTCTTTCTCAAATTCATCGAATAATTCATTGGTAATAATGATATGATCAAGGTGTGATGGCCATGTTGGATATGACCATTCCGAATTATCACCCATAGCAATATCATAATCCGCAAACAAATAATTATCCGTATCATCAAGAATCATTTGAAAAACGTTATTTGCAGGAGTATCCGACAATATATCGTTTAGATCGCCGAGGATTATTACATTCTCATCTGGAAAGTAAATATCTATATAGTCTTTAAGCAAATTACTGGCGATATACCTTCGTGTTTCCTCATCACCATCATCACCACTTTCCATGACCCCATCACCACAGCATTTGAAGTGATTGTTGATTATAATAATCCTTTGGTCCATGAAGGTCAAATCCATGACCATTGGAGATCTTGGAAAAGGACTCCAATATTGAGACGTTGTATAAATCTCGTAAATGGTATCTATCTGCATGACCTCAGTTTTATATATGTAAGCCAGTCCGGCAAACCATGATGACTCCAGATATCCCTCATACGCATCTAGACTATCAACTAGTTGCTCGAAATCGTTAATCTCGTCTACTTCCTGTATTGCCAATAAATCAATATCTAAAGCCTCAATAATGTCAATTACATAATTGACGGTTACCTGACCATTTTTTGGAAACCATTCAATATTCCATGTCGCTACTTCGAATGTACTCTCTGTACCAAACGATAGGTCGTCAAAGGACTGGCTGAAAGCGGAAAGCCCAAGACATAATACGCATATCAAAATTTGTAGGCGTTTCATTGTAGAATTCTAATTCTGATTGTTTTGATTTTCTTTTATGTAAAGCATTTTGTTCTAAGGTTAAGATGCACGCATCATGGCTTCAACTCATTAGCCAACAAGCCGTGCTAAATAAGCTAATATTCCTGGGTTATTCAAACAAATAGTAAAGCTGATAATCTGATTTATGTCGAGCATTTTTAGATCTTAACCAGTCTCAAAAAGTGTGTCCCATTATTTAGTCGCTATTTTGCAATCTCATAAAGCGGTGCAAGTCGTGACACGTATTCTCCACAGTGACTTTATAATTTTCTGCTATTATTGATCCTTCATTAGGCTCATTACCCAAAGGTCGCAGGTTCGACTCAGGAGAGGAAAGCTGTCATAGAAAAGCCAACGATCTTAGCTCTACAAGGGACTTTAATCCCTCCAATTTAGCTACTATTACTGCTCATATAGTGCACATGCTAATTCTAAGATCGCTGTATATCACTAATACATACGCAGTTACAAGGATATGACATAGGACTTAAAATCCCTCGGCCCTTAAAGCCGTGCCGGTTCGATTCCGGCCCCGGGTACACCTCTAACGCACTGATACACAGCTATATACGAATATTGTAAGTCGTCAAAGTAATTCGGACAAGATCGCTTAAAAAATAAGAGACACTTTCCGGGCCTCCAACATATTAAGCAAACACCTCATGGTGCTGCGATTTCATGTTAATACGCTTCCTCATCTGAAGCGTTTTTTGT
>JABIFG010000307.1 GCA_018650795.1 Fidelibacterota bacterium | reverse complement strand
CGTGAATCTGCGAATGCGCAGCAGCAGCATCCTCTGTTCTTACTTGTATCTGTTCAGTAACCGTATCTAAGCGATTTTGTACTGCACCGATGTGTGAGCGTGCTTGATTCAGGTAATCAATCGCCTGATCTAGCTTCCCAAGCATATTTGATGCACTTTCTTGTGTGGAAATATTTTCGCTATTAATTAGCACTCCACCCAGTGCATTTTTTTGGTCATCAAAATCATAGTGAGTAATGTTAATTTTGTTTATATTTCCGTAACCATTAAAGGTCTCCCCCTCTGGCGTAATTCCCAAGTGAGGAATACTTCCTTCAAAGCTGATGGTTGATCCATAACCATCTGACCTAGAGTCAATCTGAAGCTGCTGGTCTTGATCATAATAGATTGATGCTTCTGGCATCTGCTCTTGCAAATAGCTCGCCCACTCTTCCGGTGTTTTAACCACTGCGGGCAATGTAATTGCAGGCTGTGACTCGCCATCAATCACAAAGCTAATTTGACGCTCTGCCTCAGTCAAATTTTCCAGTGAGACGACTGTTGCCTGACTCTCATTTCGAAACCCTAGAGCTGCCATAGAGTTCGAGGCAGATAGCATTGTTAGCTGTGAAATTTCACCTGTAGTTGTAGAGGCCATATGAAAGGCATCTGTCGCCTGATCATAGGTGACTACTACCTGTTTTTCGGCCCCGCTGATCAATGGATCATTATTGATTGCCGACTGAATGGTTGCAGCCCACTCTTCTTTGCTCTCACTGCCGGCAGCCAAGGTAATGCTTTCTGAGGTCACACCATCGACCCGCATAGAGAATGTGGCAGGTTCTATCAGGTTGATACCCGGTGAGGCGTTACTAATCGATGCCCCTTTCAACTCGGCTGCCGTGGCGGTATCAGAATTTTGCCCATCCACCGTTGCCCCAAAGGGCTTCAGCTTAAAGCTGGTGGAGGCGGTGATGTTTTGATCAGGTAGCCTTATACTAGAACCATCTCCATGGGCATTCGACTGAAACACAAATGCATTTTTCTGTTCATCATATTGAACACCCACTGCTTTGCCTGCATCGCTTAGTACTGAATCTGAATTAATCTGCTCTTGCAGTAGCGTGGCCCACGCCTCATTGGTATTGCTCCCTGCGGGAATGACAACCGTACCAGAAGCAATACCATCCACTTCGATTGTAAATTCAGCATTTTGCTCAATCGTCAGGTTTTGCTCTAAACCTGACGCTCCAGAAAGCGTCAGCCCCGCATAGCTTCCTGAAGTCCCCCCATCACCATCACTACTCGCTATATGGTTCGGATTACGTGTTTCAAGGGCCATTGCAGCACTATGAAAGTAGCCTGAAGTTGTGGCGCCCGCACTATCCATACCGACCTGAATCTGTATATCCTCTGCACCATTCTCTGGACGGTTGAGTACTGCAACGCCATTGAATTCTGTGGACAAGGCAACTCTACTAATCTCATTCTGTAGCGCCTCGAATTCTTGCTGAGTCTGCTCTCTATTAAGTCCATTATAGGTGCCCGATGCACTCTGCAGAGAGAGCTCTCTCATTCTCTGCAGCGCAGAGGCAATGTTGTCCATCGCTCCATTGGCCACCTGAATGAGTGAAATTCCATCACTTGCATTACGGTTCATCTGCCCCATCCCATCCTTTTGGGCCGCTATTTCTCCACTCAATGCAATTCCGTAGGCATCATCTTTTGCCTGATTAATACGCTGCCCAGAAGAGAGCCTCTCCATAGTAACCTGCTGGTCTCTATTGACAATCCCTACCTGTCGTTGCGCATGCAGGGAAAACATGTTGGTATTAATTACGCTCATTATCTCATTCCTATGGCATCTCTGATGCAAAGTTGATCATACAAAAACATGCATAATCAATGCCAAAAAACAAAATACATCCTATGTGGCTTTGATCTCCATTCCTGCCTGATCAATATTAAGATCGATATAGAGGTCGACTGTACTACCTGATACAGTTGCCGTGTAATGCTGGAGCTGGGGCTCATCCATATTTGGTGGAGCACCCTTTCCCCACTCATCCGTGCTTTGTACCCGGTCCAAATCGACATCTGATGAAGTGATAAACAGAGGAGAACCTCCCCCCACATCTAACACATCCTGTGCAGATAAGATGACAACATCCTTCCCCCCATCATCCTCACTTAAATCTGACAGACTGATAGATTGAATAGGCTGCGAACCCAGAGCAGAAAGGTCAATCTCTCCATCGACCTCTAAGGCTTTTACTGATGAGACTGGACCACTAACAGCGTTCAAGGAGTAGTTCCCCAACTCAGAAGAAATTGTACCATCTGCTATCTCTCCGTTCATACTCCAGTGCACCTCTTTTACATCACCAGAGCCATTCCCAGCTTTCATTAGTACATCATAAATACCTACACTCATGTATTCTTGATGGATATCATTCCCAACCTGAAGAACACCTCCCCCTTGTAGAGATAACTCTCCCACGGATACTTCACCTACTGGCTTCGGATTTTCATTTAAAAATATTTGGGCTTTTTCTGCAGCTGAATTCCATTTGAATTGAACATTATT
>JABIFG010000306.1 GCA_018650795.1 Fidelibacterota bacterium | reverse complement strand
ACTACGGCCAGTGCTTAAAAAAGCCGGTCTGCTAACCCGTGATGCTCGTAAGAAAGAGCGTAAAAAATACGGTTTGGCCGGTGCACGTAAAGCCTATCAGTTCTCAAAACGTTAAAAAGTTTTTTCAGGAGTTTTAATGCGCAATATTTCACTAGAGGATCTACTCGCTTCCGGAGCCCATTTTGGTCACATGACCAGTAACTGGGATCCAAATATGGCTGAATATATCTTCACCCAGAAAAATGGTGTTCACATCATTGATCTGTATAAGACCATTGATCAGATGAACAAAGCCATTGATCTGGTGAGTTCGACAGTTAAAAAAGGTGGATCCATTCTCTTCGTAGCTACGAAAAAAGCTGCAAAAACAGTTGTGGAAGAAGAGGCTGATCGCTGCGGTATGTTCCATGTTACTGAACGCTGGTTGGGTGGAACGCTGACAAACTTCATGACCATAAAAAAATCTATCAAGCGCTTACACTTACTTGAAAAAGACGAAACCAGTGGTGTCGCTGAGACCTTGACTAAAAAAGAACTCCTGATGCGTACCCGTGAACGTAATCGTTTACAGACACAACATCGTGGTATCAAGGATATGCGACGTCTTCCTGATGTAGTTATCGTTGTCGATGCAAAAAAAGAGACTATCGCTATTGCCGAAGCTCTGAGACTGGAAATTCCAATTGTAGCAGTTGTTGATACAAATACTGATCCTCGTAAAGTTGATATTCCAGTTCCTGCAAATGATGATTCAATTCAGGCTGTTCGTTTACTCATGGGAACCCTTGCAGATGCAATTCTGGAAGCAAAGGGCATTTCCAAGGTAAAAGAAACTGAAGAAGCAACTGCTTAAGACCCAAAATATTTTAAACCTGGAGAAAATGTAGAATGGCTATAACAGCTGCTGCGGTAAAAGAGCTGCGTGATAAAACTGGAGTCGGCATGATGGAGTGTAAAAACGCCCTATCTGAAGCCGATGGAAATATTGAAAAAGCAATCGAAATCCTTCGTAAAAAAGGTATCGCTAAAGCTGCTAAAAAAGTCGGACGAGCTACTAAAGAAGGTCTGGTCTTCAGCTATATCCATGCTGGTGGCAAGCTGGGTGCACTGGTTGAGATTGCATGTGAAACTGATTTTGTTGCCAAGACTGACCAGTTCCTGGAACTAGGTCATAGCATTGCCATGCATATTGCTGCTGCAGGTCCAGATGTTGTTAAACGTGACCAGGTTTCTACAGCTGAGCTAGAAAAAGAATCAGAAATATTCAAGGTACAGGCTTTGAATGAAGGCAAACCTGAAGCCATCGTTGAAAAAATTGTTACTGGTCGTCTGGAAAAATATTACAAGGAAGTTGTTCTTATGGAACAGCCTTATGTAAAAGATCCAGATAGAACCATTACAGATCTGCTCAATGAGACTATCTCATCTCTGGGTGAAAACATGTCTGTTACACGCTTTCAGCGTTTTGCAGTCGGAGAGTCCCCCGCCAGCGCAGAATAATCCTATTAAATATAGGCGGAAATATGTCAGCCGGATCGATCTACAAGCGTATACTCCTTAAACTAAGTGGTGAATCGCTGGCAGGTGATTCGGCTCTTTCTATTGATACAAACGTCCTCGATCAGATGACCTCGGATCTACAAGCTGTCGTCAAGATGGGTGTAGAGGTCGGGATTGTCATCGGTGGTGGAAATATTTTTCGCGGGCTTTCTCAAAAGGCCAAAGATATGAATCGCGTAGCAGCTGATCATATGGGTATGTTGGCTACCGTGATCAACGCAGTGGCTCTGGGAGATGCTATTAAGCGCAAGGGGATGAAAGCCAGTGTCCTCACCGCGATTGAGATGAATGAAATTGCTGAGCCCTTTTCGCAGAGAAAAGCCATTCAAGAGCTTGAAGCAGGTAAGGTTGTGATCTTCGCTGCAGGTACCGGCAATCCTTTTTTTACAACCGATACAGCCGCAGCCTTAAGGGGAGTTGAAATAGAAGCAGATGTTTTACTCAAAGGCACCAGAGTAGACGGGATATATTCAGCCGATCCTGAAAAGGATCCCAATGCAGAGTATTTACCCAGCCTGAACTATGATGAAGTGATGAATAATAATTTACGGGTAATGGATCAAACGGCTTTTGCACTTTGTCGTGAGAATAATCTTGCAGTTCATGTCTTTAACATGGAAATTCCAGGAAATTTATTAAAAGTGATACAAGGCGATGCCATTGGATCTGTAGTTGGAGGAAATCATGCTGAATGAATTGTTTAAAGATGTTGATCATAGAATGCATATGTCTGTGGAGCACGTAAGACATGAGTTTACCGGTTTGCGTAGTGCCAGGGCCTCTGTTACCCTGGTAGAACACATTAAAGTTCCTTACTATGGTAATCCAACACCACTGAATCAAGTCGCAAATTTAAGCGTTCCTGAACCTCGCCTCATCGTGGTCCAGCCCTGGGATAAGAGTCTTATGGCAGAGATTGAAAAAGCAATCATGGCAGCTGACCTGGGTTTAAACCCCGCCAATGATGGTGTCAATATTCGTATTCCGATTCCCGCTTTAAATGATGAACGTCGTCAGGAGCTCATCAAGCACATGCATAAGTTGGCTGAAGAAGGTCGTATTGGAGTCCGCAATGTTCGTCGGGATGCCAACGATAATATCAAAAAAGCCGAGAAAGATTCTGAAATCTCAGAAGACAATTTTAAGAGGGCAACGGCAAATATTCAGGAAATGACCGATAAATATATTAAAGAGATTGATGAAGCGGTTAAGATTAAAGAAGATGATATTATGACTATCTAATTGACGATACAAGTTTGGATAAAAAAAAGCTCCGAGTAAATCGGAGCTTTTTTGTTTTAATTATGAAGATGCGATTTAAAGTTTATCAGCATTTTTCTCCAGATAAGAAGCGACACCAGCAAAATTCTCCTGCATTGTGTCATCACCTTCCTGCCATCCAGCAGGGCAAACTTCACCATGTTCTTGGTTAAAGCTAAGTGCATCGACCATTCTCAGCATCTCATCAACATTTCTACCTAGAGGCAAATCGTTAATAACAGCGTGACGAACAATTCCTTCCTCATCTATAAGGAAGGAAGCTCTCAATGCAACATCACCATTTACTGTGGTCTCTTCTTCACCTTCTTCAGTCAATACGGCTGCTGGTGTGGATCCTTTAAGGACATCATATGATCTGGCAATCTTCTTTTCGATATCTGCCAGAATTGGATATTTGATATCGCCGATACCACCATTATTAATATCGGTGTTCTTCCAGCCATAATGGCTCCACTTTGAATCTACTGAGCAACCAATTACCTGAACGCCACGCTTCTCAAAATCAGCGAGACGATGGTTAAATGCCAAGATTTCGGTGGGACATACGAATGTGAAATCCAGGGGATAAAAGAATAAGACAACTTTTTTGCCTTTATAATCAGATAAACTGATTTCTTTAAATGAATTATCACCCATGATGGCTGTTGCTTTAAATGCTGGTGCTGGTCTTGTAACTAACATTTGAGTTATTTCTCCCGTTTAATGGTTTGGGGTTCATCCCCATTTATTTAAGTAGTAATCATTACTGTTAATATAGAATTAAACAAACGGCCTGCAAGTGAATACTAACTGATCGTTTTGTGACAAACAGCTCGCTTACATCATGCATGAGAGGTCAGAATAAGTGAAAATATTTATTGGATATGGATAACCTATTGATGTAAACTCAGCCAATTATCGGGACATTAATGTCATTAATATTATAAGAAAGGATTGTCCATTGAAAAGGCACCTCAAATATTTACTCCCCATCCTTTTGCTGTTTCCATTTGTATTGTCCGGTCAGATACAAGACAGACATGTTGCCAGTACTGTGGAAAAATATTTTGCTCGTAACAGAAGTGCTCCGACAATCATATCCGCTGAGGTAGTGGACGACTTTTTATATGGAAGAACACTGAAAATCAGGATTCAAGGTCATCGTAATAGTGAAAATGAGGATCTTGGTTTCGCCTTTGGTGCAGCTGCAGCTATTGCCAACCAGGCCACAAACACTTTTGAAGCACTCTGGGTAGAAATGGATGTACGCTATAAGGGGGTTGAGACGACCATTGCTGTTGCTCCGGCTCAATGTAGCATAGAGGCAATTGTATTGAAGTCACGTAGTTTTGGTGATTGGTGGGAGAACTGTCTCGAAATATTATAGCACATAGGGTATCCCGCATCCTCTATGAAGTCATTTCCCAATGACTCACCCAAAACAGCTCCATTTATAAGGAATTACAAGGTCCCAACAGCCGATGCAGGTTGGAATGATCTTAGCCCCCGTTTAGATTAGCGCGGCTTATAAACAATTAAGGAGTTTTAACATTATTATGATCGCAAACATTATGCTCATGGCTGCACCAGCAGGTGGTGAAGCCGGTAACCCAATCCTAAGTTTTCTACCCATTATTTTGATGTTCGGTGTATTTTACTTTCTACTCATCAGACCTCAAACCAAACGTCAGAAAGACGCTGAGAAGATGCGGACCGAACTCAAGAAGGGTGACCACATTATTACTACTGGCGGAATTCATGGTACCATCGAAGGTATAAAAGACAATGATATTCTGTTGGTAAAAACAGCCACCGATACAAAACTGCATGTAGGTAGAACAGCCGTAACCACGGTGAAAACTAAATAGTATCATGCTGTACGAAATTCAGACCTATGGTAAGGATGTCCTAAGAACCAAGACGGAAAAGATTCTGCAGATTGATGATAATCTTCGGGAAATCGTTGCCAATATGTTTGAAACAATGTATGCAGCTGAAGGTATCGGCCTGGCCGCTCCTCAGGTGGACAATTCTATTCGCTTGTTCGTTATTGATCTTGCGCCCATCGATGAAGAAGAGGGTAGACGAGTATTTGTAAATCCCAAAATTCTGGAATTTGGAGATACGCAGGATGAATACGAAGAAGGTTGCCTCAGTATTCCCACTATTAAAGAGATTGTGACACGACCCACTAGCATCCGAATTACTTATCAGGATATGTATGGTAAGCATTATGATGAAGAAATTGATGGATTCCTGGCTAGAGTGATTCAACATGAGTATGATCATCTTGAAAAGACACTGTTTATTGATCATTTAAGTTCATTAAAGAAGTCACTCATAAAGAAAACACTCAAGAAGATTGCCAGTGGCGAAATAGAAGTCGAGGCCTCAGAAAACTTTGAATTATAGAAGGTCAAACTGACCTCTTTATCACTTCGCATACTCGCTGGGAAACGAGAGCCATTGACCTATCTACTTCAACCATACAAAATGGTCTGAAATACTATGAATAATCCTACACCACTCAAAATCGTCTTTATGGGAACCCCTGATTTCGCAGTTCCTGCCTTAAAAGCTTTAAATAGCAGCCCACATCATATCCAGGCTGTCGTTACTGTTCCAGACAAGCAGCAGGGTAGGGGACGCCGTGAGAAGCCGTCTGCGGTGAAAATAGTAGCCCTGGAATTTGGTCTCCCTATTCTTCAGCCCGAAAAACTCACATCTCCCGATTTTATTTCCACGCTCAAGGAATTGACCCCTGATGTGATCGTGGTGGTGGCTTTTAAAATTTTGCCCGAAGCGGTCTTTATTCTCCCAAAATATGGGTCATTTAATCTACACGCCTCACTACTGCCCAAATATCGAGGAGCAGCTCCAATACACTGGGCTCTGCTCAACGGTGACGTTGAAACTGGTGTAACTACTTTTTTCCTGAAGCGTAGAGTGGACACGGGAAATATTATCAAACAAATAAAAATTCCCATTCTTCCCGAGGACAATCTTCATACTCTTTATGCAAGATTGTGTGAGGTAGGAGCAGAGTTGGTGTTAGAGACTACTAATCTTATTGCAAATGGCTCTAATGTTGCCGGTGAGCAGGATAATAGCCTGGCAAGTCCTGCCCCAAAGGTGACTTCGGAGACCCGCTTATTAGATTTTCAAGAAAATGCTGAGAAGTGCCATAATCGAGTTCGAGCATTTGCACCTTCACCAGGGGCTTTCACACATCGCGATAGTGGCTTGTTAAAAATCCTATCCACCAGGAGAGTTGAAGGGCTGGGGGCACCTGGAACAATCCTTCAAGTCTCAGAGGATGGATTTACTGTTGCCTGTTCTGAAGGAGCCCTGGAGATCACTTCTGTGCAACCTGAAAGTAAAAAAGTCATGGATGCAGCCTCATATTTAAGGGGTTATCCGATTGAGATTGGGGATATACTTGGCTAATACTCCTCGAGAACTTGCCTATAAGACGCTACTCGCAGCCGAGAAAAATTCCTCCCATGGGATTGATGAACTGCTATCGAATGCACTGCAACAGAGTGAGTTAACCCAACAAGAAAAACGCTGGAGTATGGAGCTTGTCTATGGTGTGACTCGGATGAAGCTCCAATTAGATGAATGGATTACTCTCGCTTTTAAAGGGCGCTATCGTAAAGCTCAACACGGGGTGAAATGCCTGCTTCGAATGGGAGTATTTCAACTTAAGCATATGCAGACCTCCGAGCATGCCGCTATCAATGAAACGGTTGCTTTGAGCAGGCGTGTGAAACAAGCTCAAGCCAGCGGGTTGGTGAATGCAGTGCTTCGTAAAATTCAAAAACTTGAATTGGATGATTTGTTAAAGCATTCCAGCAATGATATCCAGCGTCTCTCAGTTGAAACTTCCCACCCACAGTGGCTATTGCATAAATGGATTTCACGTTATGCGCAGCCAGATGTATATAGTTTATGCCAGCACAATAATACTGCTCCCCTAATTTGGATTCGACGAAACGTCCAGGTCGTAGGTGCTACAGATTTTGAAGCGCTTCTGGGAAAATTGGATATCACCTTTAAAAAATCAGAGGTGTTAGATGTATTCTATGAAATAAGTAGTGCATCAGCCCTTTTTAGCACGCAAGAATTCCACGCAGGTTGGTTCTCATTTCAGGATTTAGCTGCCGGTGTTGTCGCCTCTTTACTGGAACCTGAAGCCGGTGATATTATTGTAGATACTTGTGCTGCACCAGGCGGAAAAATGGCCTTTATGTCAGAAATGTCTGGAGGACAAGCGAGCATCATTGCCTGTGATGCAAGTAGTGCCAGACTATCGAGAGTTAGAGAGAACATTCAGCGCCTGGGACTGAAACAAATTGAAGTACGCGAGCTGGATGCGGCAGTGGATAAACTCCCTGAAGCCAATAAAATATTGCTTGATGTTCCCTGTTCTGGAACCGGCGTTTTAAATCGCAGACCTGACGCCCGTTGGAAGCGTCAAGCTTCTGACATCGATTCACTGGTTAATATTCAATCCCATATCCTCACCAATAGCTGGAAATTCTTAAAACCCGGTGGTTTGCTTGTTTATGCCACCTGTACCTTGGAGCCCGAAGAAAATTGGGAGCTTGTGGATCAGGTCATTGAACAATTGGAGCAGGCCAAAGTTGAAGCCATTGAAGATGAAATACTTAAACCATACATTGATGAAAGAGGTGCATTGTCTACATTACCATGGACGCACCGTATGGACGGAATGTTTGCCGTAAAAATTAGAAAAATGACATGAAAATAATTAGAGACTATTTACTCATTTTTGCCGGGCTTGGAATTATTGTGGCACTTGCTTTCAATAACGTCATCTTACCCCTGTATGTAAATTGGAATAACGAGATTCGCGTACCCAGTCTTACCCATACAGATCTTGACAAAGCCACAAAAATTCTCAATGAGCGTACTCTGGAATGGACCATTAAGGATACTATATTCAGGCGAGATATTCCCAGCCGGTTTATTATGGATCAATACCCCGAAGCTGGACAAATGGTGAAAGAAAATAGAAAAATTCAGCTCACCATTAACCTGCCCCCGGCAAAATTGGAAATGCCCGATCTGATTGCCATTACTGAACGGCAGGCTAAAATTGCATTGGATCGTTTGGCTCTTATCCTGGTTGAAACGCTTGTAGACTCCTCTGATCTTTACGAACGAACCGTTGTAATACGACAGTCAGTCCTGGCTGGCTTACCAGTAGCTCCAGGTGATTCAATCACCATCACTGTGAGCCTGGGAAAGAGAAATCTTAAAAAAACGATGCCTGATTTGCTCAATAAGAGCCTTGATGTGGCTACAAGAACTCTGGAATCACAGGGTTTTACTCTGGGAGAGATTCAAACCACTGAAAATTCGGAGCTATTACCTAACACTGTGGTTTCACAGTCTGTAACTGCAGGCAAAGAATTTCCACGGGAACGGAATATTCTGGTTGATCTCTTGATAACGGACGGATATTAAGTGGCACTCACTATGAAACCTCAAATCTCACCATCAGTGCTTTCGGCTGATTTTTCTAAATTGGGGGAGCAAATCGCATCAGTAGCTGGGAATGGAGGAGAGGTATTGCATCTCGATGTCATGGATGGTCATTACGTACCAAATTTGACTTTTGGGCCTCTACTGGTGAAAGCCATGCGGAAAATGACTGATATGATTTTGGAAGCACATCTCATGATATCGGATCCAGATCAGTACATTGAAAATTTTGTCAAAGCCGGTGCTGATATTGTTCTGGTACATCCTTCAACTTGTGCATCTGTTCGTGACACTCTGCGGAACATCAAGTCTTTGGGAGCAAAGGCTGGTCTCGTGGTTAATCCTGGTGAAAAGCTCTCTATAGTTGCACCCTATCTAGCAGAAATGGACCAGTTACTTATCATGTCTGTTGTGCCTGGGTTTGGTGGTCAATCTTTTATGCCAGAAGTCCTTAATGATTTACCAGAATTGCGACCATCCCTCCAAAAGAACAATGTATTAGTGGAGATTGATGGTGGCATTAACCAAAGCACAATCGGCTTAGTTCTTGACAAGGGAATTAATCGGTTTGTCGCAGGTTCAGCAGTATTCAATAAAGATGCCTCGCCGGGAGTAAATTTTAATACGCTCCAAACCTTAGCTGCAACGGGTAAATGAGTTTAGCCAAGCTTCGAAGTCATGAAATTGTACGCAAGGCAATTCATTTAAGTAGTAGTATCATACCGCTATCATACTGGTTTTTCTTTGAGAGACATTTCACACTCGAGATTGTCATATTGCTAGCCCTGGGTTTTCTTACAGCAGACTATTTGAGACTAAAATCTGGTGGTGTTGAGAAACACTTCTTGCGCGTATTTGGATCTGCACTCAGACAACATGAACAGAAAAATTTAACCGGCGCAACCTATGTCTTTACAGGCTCAGTCGTAGCCATCTTTCTATTTCCAAAAGAGATTGCCGTCCCAGCCTTACTCATACTATCAATTTCTGATACGCTGGCAGCCCTGGTTGGAATACCCTTTGGGAAACACAAGTTCTTGAAAAAATCTCTAGAGGGCAGTACAGCCTTCTTCATCAGTACGGCAATCATTTTGAGTATATTTTTTCCTGAGAGTCTTCTGATAAATTTAGCCATTGCAGCAATTGTCACCCTTGCTGAAGCATATCCTATGAATCTCGATGATAATTTTCTTATTCCCATTCTGTCAGGTATTTTACTAAGTCTTGCAAGTTTGTTATAGTTAGATTCGGAATCAAACGATGACCTTTCTAAATCCTTTCTTTCTTTGGTTTCTGCCACTGATCTCAGTCCCGATAATCATCCATTTGCTGGCCAAACGCAAAAGCAAACTGATTGAGTTTCCATCTCTGAAATTTCTCAAGCTATTAGAGCAGGATGCCCTCAGAAAATTCAATGTGAAACAACTCATTCTGCTCATCATTCGAACCTTAATGATCCTGCTGATTATCCTGGGCTTTGCTCGTCCTGGTCTTGAAAGAAGCAGCGGCTTTAGATTAAACTCAGGTAGTATTGATCTCCTGGTTATTGCACTGGACAATACTGCCTCTAATCGATCTAACCTGCAACAATCGGATAAGTCATGGTTACATGAGTTTAGTGCCGACCTTGCTGCCAAAGGTTTTAAAGTCGCTTATTGTGGGTTAGCAGATCTACAGCTTAAAGAATCCCTGGATGAAATCGGGGCAGAGTTTGCTGATATTTATGCGGAAGACTTTACAAATGCATTCTCATCCCAGATCAATTTGGAGCAATATGAGCGCAAGTCCTTGCTCTGGATCGGAGATGGGCAAGATGCCCGTGAGCATCTGGAAACCTTAGCGGGCTGGAAAAAATATTTGTTGATGCAACCCGTTGAGAATGATGCAGGTATCAGCCTTGTCAAACTTCCTGGACAGGGAATTCACCTCAATGACACCTATGAGATGCTAGTCGATATTGAGCACTCACCAGATATCCAGGAACCCCTGAGCCTGGAACTCATGATAAATGAGAAGCGGCAGAATCAAGTCGTGGTTGAAGTAAATCAAAGTTCAATTGTTATGACAGCACGTGTTGAGGAGGGTGGCTACCAGAGTGGCCGCTTGATGTTGGCGACAGATGAGGCCAGTTATAACAATGAGCGACATTTTATCCTGCCGGCTGAAGGTGATATTTTGGTTCAAGTGCTCCGTACCAGGCAAATACCGGATTTCTGGGCCATTATTGAAGCATCTGTTGAGGAACAGGGCTTAAATCTGAACATACGGGTATTGGACTATTCTGAGATTGATAACCTTGATCTTAGCAAGGGTGGCACAGTTATCGTTGATGATGCCAGCTTGCTCGTTCCCTACAATTGGAATCGCTTTAAAGCATTTATTGCTGGTGGGGGACAACTCATTCTATTTGGAAACGGAGGGGCATCCATGGCGAATATGCTCGGTTTCCAGTCACAGCTTGTTGAGGAGGTCAGCCGATTCCCACTCGGATTATACCTTACTGGTTCAACGACTACAAAATTCAACACAAGTCCACTCAAAGCTCTCATTGAAGAAAATAGACTTAAGGTATATAAGCGATTCAAAAGTCGGGGTGATGAGTTGGGAGAAACCTGGGTTCGCTTTCTGGATGATCAACCCTTCATGGGTGCCAGTAAGTTACAAGAGGGTCGTGTCGTTTGGATTAACACAAACTTTAGTATGAGTGGCAGTAACCTGCCACTGCTTGGCATATTCCCAACCCTGGTGATTCAATTGGCTCAATCTCAGGATTTGAAAACTCAGACAGACATGTACAATTCCAATGTAGGTGATACCCTTCATTTTTATCCACTGGCACAAGTGAACGATAATAGCCCCTTCAGTATTCAACGTCCCGATGGGACCATAGATTATTTATCACCTGATTTGGATTATACCCTTCACTACCCCAACACGAATTTGCCAGGCATCTACAAGTTGACCAGGGGACGCCAGGTAGTTCAGCCGATTGCAGTGAACATTTCATCCCATGAAGCTCAAGCACATCGGACAGTTTATTCGTTTGGGGAGAGTGATATATTCGTAAGTTCAAAAGCCTCTGAGATAGAGACTGAGGTATTAGAACAGGGATCCAGTCTGGCTCTATGGCCATTTCTTTTCATGATGGTATTTCTTCTCTGGCTAGCTGAAACCTATTTATCTAGAATTAAAGCAACTTGGCGGCAAAATGTTTGAAACCACTTTAGAAAAAGAAAAAGCACTACTCGTAGGGGTTGTTCACGGACAACAATCAGTATCGGATGTTGAAGAAAATCTGGCCGAGTTAGGACTTCTAGCAACTACCGCTGGGGCTATCGTATGTGGTGAAGTCATCCAGAAACGCAATCAGGTTCACGCTGCCCTTTATGTTGGTAAGGGTAAAGTTGAAGAGATTGTTTCCAAGGTCGAGATGCTCAAAGTTGCTCTGGTTATCTTTGATGATGAACTCTCTCCGGCTCAAACCAAAAATTTGCAGAAATTGTTTGATAAAGCCCGGGTTACCGATCGAAGTACTTTAATCCTGGAAATTTTTGTCCGTCACGCCAGTAGTAAGGAATCAAAAACGCAAGTTGAGCTGGCCCAACTCCAGTATCTATTACCCCGGCTTACACGTGCATGGACTCACCTGGAGCGACAGCGGGGAGCAACCTCAACCCGTGGTGGTATGGGAGAAACCCAGATAGAGATTGATCGACGACTCATTCGGAATCGTATTTCCATGCTGAAGAAAGAGCTGAAGAAAATTGAAATACAACGGGATACGAGACGCAAGCAACGTGACGATATGTTCAAAGTTGCTCTCGTGGGATATACTAATGCAGGTAAATCTTCGCTGATGAATTTATTCTCTGATGCTGGTGTACTGGTTGAGAACAAACTTTTTGCTACCCTGGATACAACAGTTCGAAAGATTTCTGTACTCGATCATGAAATTCTACTCAGCGACACTGTAGGCTTCATCCACAAACTGCCCCATCATCTCGTGGCTTCCTTTAAAAGCACCTTGCAAGAAGTGCGGCTAGCAGACCTCATTCTCATCGTCATCGATTTGAGTGATCCCCAATATGAAAAGCACTTAATAACGGTCAATGAAGTTCTGATGGAACTGGGTGTGTCTGAAAGTCAAACCGTAACCGTTTTTAATAAAATTGATCTAATTGAAGGTCAGGAAACTCTTTCTGGGGCATTAAAGGAATACGCTGATGCCGTTCCAGTTTCAGCCCTTCGACAAGTCAATATTCAGCAGCTCGAAGAGAAAATTATTGAAATCCGGCAGAGTGGCTACGTGGTAGAGACCTTAAAACTTGACCATTCCCAGCAAAAGTTTCTGGCCTCGCTGCATCGTACTGCAGAGGTCCTTAATATTGATTATGAAGAAGATCATATTTTGGTAGAAGTCAGAGTAAGGGCCAGTGCTCTCGAGCAAATCAGAAAAGAAAGTCAGAACGGGACAGCCAAACAGTGAATACACCGAAAATAGGTCTGGTTCTGGGCAGTGGAGCCTCCCGGGGTTGGGCGCATATAGGTGTTATCGAGGCCCTGGAAAAACACGGAGTCGAAGTTGGTCTCATTACGGGTGCCAGTGCTGGCTCTTTTATCGGGGCTGCCTATGCTGGTGGGGGCTTAGATCAGGTCAAGAAGTTTGCTCTCGATATGGATTGGAAAGCGGTTCTATCGTATCTCGATCTGGCATTTCCTCGTTCCGGATTTATTGAGGGTCAGAAGGTAGCTGAACTTATCGAGCTATTCACCCGGGTTGATCAATTCGAGGATTTGAGAATTCCCATGATTATGGTTGCCACAAATATGTTTACTGGCAAGGAAGTCAGGCTATCTCAAGGGAGTATAACGCATGCACTCCGGGCAAGCATGGCGGTACCTGGCTTACTTACTCCAAAATTCATTAACAATGAGTGGCTGGTTGATGGAGGTGTCGTCAATCCGTTACCCATCGATGTTTGTCGGGATGCTGGGGCAGATATTGTCATTGCAGTTGATATTAATTCGGAAAGGATTGCCAAGAGAAACCACCCTCCCAAAGATCAGGATTGGGTAAAAAACTCTGAAAAGATAGAAAAAAAACGCCTAGAGGTCATTAAATCCTGGACCGATAGATTCGGGCCAACTGGCAAGACATTAGGGACTAAAATTGATCAATGGTTTAGCAGAGAGGCGCCATCTCCTCATATTTTTGAAGTCCTGGGGTCATCCATAAATATTATGCAGAAGAAAATTGAAGAAATGAACCTTCTCACCCATGAACCCGATATTCTGCTTGCTCCGAGACTTGGAGATATGAGTTTTTTCGACTTTGATCATGCTGAGCGAGCCATCAACGAAGGCTTTAAGTGCTGCGAAAAATCGATACCAGATATACTCAAAAAAATAGATGATTATTCACTTCAAGTCTGATCTTTAGCTCCACCTTATACTATTCAAAATAATAATTTTCTAATTCTTGTTATAAATCGGAATAACCTTTTGCTATTCGAAGTATAAGGCACTTTATTTGCACTTCTCATTTATGGAGAATGAACGCTAGAAAGTGAGTTTGATGTATGACAAATGAATTGAAGGATAAAAAAGCTCTAACAAAGTTAAAAGAGCAATATCCTGACAAATTTGTATCCGTCAATCAAGCCATTAAATCCATTCACAGGGGTGATAGAATATTTGTTCACACAGCCTGTGGTGAACCCCAATACCTCCTCAAATCATTGGCAGAATACATTGAATCTGATCCTAAGGCTGTATTTGATGCTGAAGTGCTTCAGGTCTGGTCATTGGGGCTGGCTCCCTATGCCCAGGAAAAGTTCAAACACAACTTCAGACACAACTCCTTCTTTATCGGGAATAGTACCAGAAATGCTGTAAACAGTGGTCTGGCAGATTATACTCCCATTTTTCTTTCGGAAATACCTAAGCTCTTTCAACGAGGTCACGTTCCTGTGGATGTGGCTCTGATTCAAACTTCCTGTCCAGATCCCCATGGCTTTATGAGTCTGGGGGTCAGTGTTGATATTGTCAAGGCTGCCACCGAAAAAGCCCAAACGATCATTGTCCAGATCAATCCCCAGATGCCGCGGGTACATGGTGATGGATTTATTCATATATCTGATGTGGATTACGCCATTTATCATGATGAACCTTTGCTGGAGTATGAGGATGTACTGGATAATGAAGTGGCCGACCGGATAGGGAAGTATGTCTCAACCTTGATCGAAGATGGGAATACGATTCAAGTTGGGTATGGTTGTTTGCCAAATGCCATTTTAGCAAACCTGAGCCACAAAAAGCATTTGGGTGTTCATACTGAATTACTGGGAGACGGACTGGTTGCGTTGATGAAATCGGGTGTGATTGATAATTCCAATAAATCGATCAATCGTGGTAAAACCATCGCGACCTTCAGTATGGGTTCTGCAGCTACCTATGAGTACCTCCACGATAATCCCTTTATAGAGTTCAAAACGGTTGATTATACGAATGATCCCAGAGTTATTGCCCAGCATGAGAATATGACTGCTATTAACTCGGCACTGGAGATTGATCTCACTGGTCAAGCGACGGCAGAATCATTGGGGAAAGTATTTTATAGTGGGATTGGTGGTCAGGCAGATTTTATGCGCGGTGCTATACTGGCCAACAAGGGAAAAACCATTCTTACCATGCCTTCTACGGCAGAAAATGGGGAAGTCTCCAGGATTGCTACATTCTTGAAATCAGGCGCTGGAGTGACACTCAATCGAGGTGATGTCCACTATGTGGTTACGGAGTATGGAATAGCCTACCTCCATGGGAAGAATATCCGTGAGCGAGCCATGGAATTGATTTCCATCGCCCATCCCAAATTCAGAGCGAAGTTGATCCGTAAGGCTAAGAAATGGAATCTTATTTACCAGGATCAAGCCTTTATCGCAGGTAAAGCAGGGGAATATCCTGAAAAGGTCGAAACTTTCAGAACCACATCAACTGGGTTGGAGATTTTCATTAGACCAGTAAAAATTAGCGATGAGCCCCTTTTGAAGGATTTTTTCTATTCCCTGTCAGATGCGAGTTTGCAGAGAAGGTTTATTTCTGAACGGAAAGACATGCCACACGAGCGACTACAGGATTTTGTAGTCATAGATTATACTAGCGAAATTATTCTTTTGGCGTTCACCCAGGAAGGGGATACGGAGCAATTAGTTGGTTTAGGACAATATGCTATCATTGGTTCAACTCATACTGCCGATGTAGCCTTTGTAATCAGAGATGATCATCAGGAATTGGGTATTGGTAAGGAATTGTTGAAATACTTGACTCTGTTAGCCAAGAAACAAGGTCTGCTTGGATTTACTGCAGACGTAATAATTAGTAACGCACGCATGATGCGCCTGTTTGAAAGTATGGGCTTTGATGTGCAGAAACATATTTCAGATGGAATGTACGAGATGAAGATGACATTCCTGGAGAGTAAGTGATAGTGGAAAAACCTGATATAAAATATTTGTTTGAGCCCAGATCTGTGGCTGTCATCGGGGTCAGTCAAGAACCTGGTAAGATTGGCTTCAAAATTCTGGAAAACATGCTCTATGTGGGTTACAAGGGAGACATTTACCCGGTTAATCCGAAAGGTGGTCAAGCCCTGGGTTATGACATTCTTAAAAGTATTGAGGATGTTGAGGGTGAGGTCGATGTAGCCGTTATAGCCATTCCTGCACGTTTTGTTTATGATGCAGTAGTGAGTTGTGCTAAAAAGAAAGTCAAAATGTTGACTATCATATCTTCTGGTTTTTCCGAAATTGGAAATCTGGAAGAAGAACAACGTGTTCTACAATATGCACGTGCACACAATATGAGAATATTGGGTCCAAATATATTTGGGCATTATTCTTCCAAGGTTGCTCTGAATGCAACCTTTGGTCCACGGGATATCCGTGAGGGCAATGTGGCCATTATTACTCAGAGTGGTGCTCTGGGGATTGCCATGATTGGTAAAACCGCTGTCCAGAATATTGGTTTGTCTTCTATCATTTCGGTTGGGAATAAGACTGATATCAATGAAGCCGACCTGCTTGAGTATCTCATCACCCAGGCAGAGACTAAAATCATCCTGATGTATATCGAAGGCATCCAGGAAGGTGAGCGTCTCGTTAAGGTATTAAAGCGTGCTACCAAGGTCAAACCGGTGATTGTGATCAAGTCTGGTCGCTCCAAGCGTGGTGCAGTTGCAGCAGCGAGCCATACCGGGTCTCTGGCGGGCTCTGACAAGGTTTTTGATGCCATCATGCGGCAGTGTGGTGTATTGAGGGCTGAGAGCATCCAGGAAGCGCTTGAATGGAGCAAATTTCTCTCACATTCAGCTGTACCCCAGGGTCCCAATGGGATCATCATTACCAACGGTGGTGGTGTAGGTGTTATGGCCACCGATGCCTGTGAAAAGTATGATATTAAGCTCTATGATGATCAGGATAAATTGAAGGAAACCTTTGAAAGTGTTGCCCACGGATTCGGCTCCACAAAAAATCCTGTGGATATCACCGGAGAGGCATCCAAAGCTGATTATGTGAAAGCCCTTCAAGAAGCTCTGGTTGACGATTCTATTCATTGTGTCATGGCACTCTATTGCGAAACGGCTATGATGAACTCTCAGGAGCTGACTGAGATGATTGATGAAATGTATGAACAATATAAAGCCAAGGGTAAGCCTATCACGTTTTCTGTTTTTGGTGGTGAACTCACAGAAATTGCAATTACAGCCCTGCACAAGAATAACGTTCCAGTTTATCGTGATGTCTATGATGGTGTATCCTGTATGGGTGCTATTCAGTCCATACGCAAAGTTCAGTCCTCTGAAGAAGCAGAACCAGTTACAGCTGAGATCGATGTTGATGCCATCAATACACTTATTGATAGTGCTCTGGCAGACGGAAGAAGCTTTCTTTTAGCAGAAGAGGGGCAAGGCTTATTGAATGCCGCTCAACTCCCTGGCCCACGTGGTGGTGTAGTGCAATCTGTTGAAGCGGCTGTTAAGCTTGCAGATGAAATTGGATATCCTGTGGTCATGAAAGTGGTATCCAGAAATATCCTCCATAAAAGTGATGCAGGTGGTGTGCTTCTCGATCTGGATAACCCGGCAGAAGTCATTGATGGTTATCAGACTATTATTCACTCCTGTAAAGCCAATGTACCCAATGCCATTATCGATGGTATAGAAGTTGTTGAACAAATCACAGCAGGTACAGAAATTATTATTGGCGCTCGCCGAGATGCCAATTTTGGTACCACAATTATGTTTGGTTTGGGTGGTATATATGTTGAAGTGATGAAGGATGTCGCTTTCAGGGCGATACCACTTTCCAACCGGGAACTTAGATCAATGATTAAAGAGATTCGCTCATATCCACTCCTGTTGGGTGTAAGGGGTGAAGCTCGTAAAGATATTGAAAGTATTATTACAGCGCTGGAAAAGGTTGCTAGCCTCATCAGCAAGGTTCCCAGGATTACTGATATTGAAATCAACCCCATGGTCGTCTATGAACAAGGTTCAGGAGCCCGGGCTGTAGATATTCGTGTATTATTGTCTGACGATAAAAAGGATTCACCCCAATGAAAAATATAATTGTAACATCCATCCGGAAAGATGCCGGAAAAACGAGTGTCATCGTTGGTTTAGCAAAAAACTCCTCCAAGAAAATGGGATATTTGAAGCCCTTTGGTGACAGGTTACTCTACCGGAAAAAACGCCTTTGGGATTTTGATGCAGCAGTGTGTACCGCTGCCATGAAAGCAGACGAATCACCTGAAGAAATGAGTATTGGCTTTGATCACTCCAAGTTGAGATTCATGTATGATGAGATGAGCACAGCTGAAAAAGTACGTGAAATAGCAGCTCATAATTCTCAGGGGAAAGAAATAATGCTCATTGAGAGCGGCAAGGAGCTTACCCGGGGGCTATCTGTTCACCTCGATGCAATTTCGCTGTGTAAATACCTCGATGGAGAGCTTCTGGTTGTGCTCAGTGGAACCAATGATCAGATCGTAGATGATGCTTGTGCTCTGAAAAAGACTATAGATTTAGGAGATGTGAAATTAGCCGGGGTCATTATAAACAAGGTTCACGACGTGGAAGATTTCAAGGCAGTCTACTCTGAGTATTTTGAAGCACTGGAACTTCCGGTACTGGGTGTGATTCCACATGCTGAAGCTCTGACAAAGCCTTCCATGCGATTTCTTGCTGATCTCTTTTTTGCAAAGATTCTGGCTGGAGAAAAGGGGCTGAATAATACGATTAAAGACGTATTCGTCGGTGCCATGTCAGCTGATGCAGTACTCCGCATGCAGCGCTTCAACAAGGACTCAAAACTCGTTATCACAAGTGGTGATAGAAGTGATATGATCCTGGCTGCACTGGATACACAGGCTGCAGGTATTATTCTCACCAATAACATTTTGCCACCCCCTAATATTGTTGCCCGAGCTTCTGGTACGAACATTCCACTCTTATTGGTTGCTCAGGATACTTTTCAAGCTGCCAAAAAGGTAGACAATTTGGTCTCTCTGCTTTCGAAGGATGATAACGAAAAAATGGATCAACTGGCTGACCTTGTAAAAACTCATGTTGAGGTGATGACTCTTAGCTGATGGGTGGCTGATCATGATTAAAAGGCAATCCTGAGGGCTTGCCTTTTTTTTATGCGCATCCACATAAAGTGAGTCTAAGATTGAGATAGTCCTTTGTCACTTCATATGAAAAATTCATATTGGATTGAAAATTCTGAGATGAAAGAGTCAAAATGAAAAAAATATTAAAGTTTGGTGGTTCATCGATAGCAAATGCGGAGCGCATCAAGAATGTAGTCTCGATCATTGAAAATACGCTTAATTCCAGCCATGAGATATTTGTAGTCATTTCCGCTTTTCAGGGTGTGACTGATGCTCTCATCAAAATTGGAACTAATGTTCGTGATGGCAAGCATACAGAAACATCACTTCCGGAGATCCTGGTTAAGCATGAAGAGATCATCATGCAATTGGGTCTTGACACAGATATGGAATTGGGGACAGTGTTTAAGCAACTCTCTTCTGAATTGGAGCAACACATACCGCGATGCCCTGGAGCCAGTATCGATTTTAAAATGTGGCAGGATGAGCTGCTCAGTTTTGGCGAACTATTTTCAGCTAGGATATTGAGTGCTCTGCTGAGGAGCAAACGTATAGATGCTGAACTCCTTGATGCACGCAAAGTTGTTGTGACCGACAGCGATTATGGCAGTGCCTATGTCCACTATCAAAGATCTTACGATCGTATTAGATCATATATCATGAACCGCAGCCGGCTCCAGATTATAACCGGTTTCCTGGGTGCCAATGAATATGGCAAAACTACCACATTGGGCCGAAGTGGATCCGATTATTCTGCCAGCATTTTTGGCGCTGCACTTAATGTTGATGAAATTGAGATCTGGACAGATGTGGATGGGATTCTTACCGCAAATCCCAAATTTGTTAATGAACCGCGTTCGATATCAGAACTAACCTACGAAGAGGCTATGGAATTGGCTCACGCTGGTGCAAAAGTGATTTTCCCTCCCACCATGATTCCGGCCCTTTATAAACATATCCCCATCATTGTCAAAAATACATTTCATCCGGAACTACCGGGAACGCGTATAGCGCAAGATCGGATCTTAGAGGGGGAAGTTACTGTTGGGATATCTTCTGTCTCAAATGTTTCATTGATACGCATGCAGGGGGCTGGTATGGTAGGTGTGAAGGGCATTAATGCCCGTTTGTTTACCTGTCTGGCAGATAAAGGTATTAGCGTGATGCTTGTTTCTCAGGCTTTCAGTGAACACTCTACTTGCTTTGCTGTGAAACCAGAGGAAACCAATCTGGCACTGATGCTTATCGATGATGAATTCGCGAAGGAAATTAAGGCAAAATATATTGATTCTATCCTTGTTGATAATGAGTTATCTCTGGTCGCTGTAGTAGGCGAAGGGATGCAGAACACTCCCGGAATAGCCGGCCTTGTATTTGAAGTACTGGGGCGGGAGAGGATCAATGTTGAGGCCATTGCTCAGGGTTCCTCAAAAAGGAATATTTCGTTTATTGTCCATGATAGTGAAGCCCAGAGAGCTATACAAGCTCTGCATCAGGTCCTGTTTGAGAGGACTCCAAGATGATGAAAAAAATCGCTGTTGGCATTTTGGGTGCGACTGGTGTAGTAGGTCAAAAATATTTACGGTTGCTAGCAGATCATCCCTGGTTTGAAATAGTCGATTTGGCAGCTTCCTCCCGTTCGGCAGGCAAAACCTATGCAGAGGCAGTGGGGGAACGCTGGTTGATGGAATCACCCATGCCAGATGAGTTCAGGGACATACCCGTTCGCGATGTCACGGACTATGCGGCAATTCCTGAAGAGGTAAAATTATTTTTCTCTGCCACAGAGCTTCAGGATAAGCAAGCTACGCGAGATTTCGAATTTGCCTATGCTGAGCAGGGCTATCCTGTTGTGAGTAATAGCTCTGCCAATCGATGGACCTCGGATGTACCCATGATTATTCCAGAGATTAATACGGATCATCTCGAGATTCTGCGTACTCAGCAAAAGCATAGAAATTTTCCCAGAAGTGGATTCGTCGTAGTAAAGCCAAACTGTTCTGTGCAATCATATCTGGTGGCGATTCACGCACTCCGTGAGGCTGGCTACCCCGTTGAGGAAGTTCTGGTAAACACACTTCAAGCACTTTCAGGGGCTGGGTACCGGGGACTTACCGAACCAGAGCATAGAATCACTGTCAATCCACTCATACCAGGGGAGGAAGAGAAGACTGAAAAAGAACCTTCGAAGATTCTGGGATTGCTGGAGGACAATAAAATTATACCAGACTACTCCATGGATATGTCAGCTTTATGTACCCGCGTACCTGTAATTGACGGGCATACCGCACTTGTTTATCTGAATTTCGCTGAGGAAGTACCTGATTTGGATACGATTAAGAAAATCTGGTCAGAATTCGAGGCGGAACCGCAGACTTTGAAATTACCATCTGCTCCTGAGCCTCCCATTCTGATTATGGAAGCAGATGATCGTCCTCAAGTTCATTTGGATGTAAGCAATGGAGCTGGAATGGCAGTGACCATCGGTCGTTTAGCCGAAGACAAATTCTTTGATATCCGTTTTGTAGCTCTATCACACAATACGGTAAGAGGAGCGGCTGGGGGGGCAATTCTTACGGCTGAGCTATTAGTTGAAAAGGGCTATGTCATATGACGAGGAACGCCGATTAGCTCGCTGAGATGAAAGATCCGGCATCAGCTTATAACAAATTGTAAGTCGTCAAAGTAATTCGGACAAGATCGCTTAAAAAATAAGAGACACTTTCCGGGCCTCCAACATATTAAGCAAACACCTCATGGTGCTGCGATTTCATGTTAATACGCTTCCTCATCTGAAGCGTTTTTTGT
>JABIFG010000305.1 GCA_018650795.1 Fidelibacterota bacterium | reverse complement strand
TCTGGCAATATTGAATCAAATGCAGCCTCAGATTGTGTCCTTTGCCGGCAGCAATCCTGATTCACTGAGCTATCTCATTACCTGGCAGGACATGCGTTCCTCTGGAAAAACTGAACTCACCAATATTTATGCCCAGGCTTACAGCGGCCAGATGCCTGTATCCGTGGATGAAGTTGTTGTAGCTCAGGAGTTTAAGGTGGGCTCAGCCTATCCGAACCCCTTTAATGGTGCCGTAACCATACCTATTGAGAATTTGGGCACTACCAACCTTGACCTGCACATTTATGACCTAAAGGGTCGTGAAATTCTCCATGAGTCTCTGGAGAATCACACTGGTCATAACTATACCTGGAGGGGTCAGAATCGATTGGGTAAGAACTTGAGTAGTGGTGTTTATCTGATCTCTATTGTATCGGAGACTCAGTTGCATACCCAAAAAGTAATGTTCATCAAATAATTACAGGCCCCTGGAAGTCATATTCATGTCACATGTCATCCGCAACACTCTAAGTATTATCTTGTTGTCCTTCGCTGTGAGTGTGAACTCGCAATCGTTTCTTCGTGATTCGGTCATAGATACTCGCTATCACACCTATGCCGAGATCGTGGCCTATATGGACTCGGTTCAGCAAATCCCTGCCTATAACGCTATCCTGGATGTCCGGGAAATTGGTCGATCTAACAATGAAGACCTACCCATATACGCCATCAAATTATCAGATAATCCGACTCTGGATGAAGATGAGCCAGCTCTTTTGTTTCTGGGACAATGTCATGCAGAGGAAATTCTTGGACTAGAAATTACCATAGGTCTGGTTGATAGCCTCCTGCATGGTTTCGATGCCATGAACTCACACGTGGCTTCCATCCTCCAAAATTTGGAGGTGTGGGTAGTACCCACCTACAATCCCGAGGGCTTGCGCGTGGTACACGATGGTACTGATGTCACCTACCGTAAGAATAAAACAGACAATAATGGGAATGGCATATTCGACTATGTGCAGGGAATCGGTTTTGATATCGATGGTGTCGACTTCAATCGAAATTATGGTTTCAATTGGATTTTTGGTGATGGCTATGAGGTCGGTGACTACGACTATTATCGAGGTCCCTCAGCTTTTTCAGAGTCAGAAACAAGAGCTGTTGCTGAGCTGGCCCGCCAGGAGAAGTTTCTCCTCTCAGTAGCTTATCATTCGGCTCGGTCAGGCACGCCAGAGATTATCTATTATTCCTGGCAGTGGGAAGATACCAAGTTTCCGCCGGATATTGATATTATGAGTAATCTGGCAACCACACTCTCCGAACGTATTATAAATGAGTCCCGAGATGGAAATTATGCAGTAACCCCTGGAAAAACGCCACGAGGGAACGCCCACGACTGGTTCTACACCCAGACTGGAGCTATTCAATTTTTAATCGAAGTAGGGACCAACAATTTACAACCTAATGCCGATATCATCGATGATACGGTAGATCGCAATCTGGAAGGCCTCTTTTTCCTCATGGACCGGGCGCTGGGACGTTCACCTGAAAGCAAAGCTCAGATTCGAGGAATTATCACTGATGCCTCAGATGGTTTCGCCCTGGAAGGTGCCCAGGTTCAGCTTGCCAAGCTCAACGTAGATGGGGGAATGACTCCCCTGGAAGGCTTGATGATGCAACCCAGGGTGACCGATGGTTTTGGTCGCTATCGCCGCCTTTTGAACCAAGGAACCTATCGTGTCATTGCTTCGGCACCCGGCTTTGAAGCTGATACGGTGGCAGCTATCCTCACCAGTGAGAGCTACGCTACGATTTTGGACTTCAGCTTGAACCCGGCACCTGAACATACCATTCATCTAGATCTTTTACAGGAAGTTCTTGCGGGAGCCTATGAAGTCATTGTATGGGATCAATTCCAAAGGGATACACTTGAGATGAGTGTGGGCTCAAATACCTTCGCCTGGCAAAGTAACCAGATAAATATTAAGGTTTCAACACCTGGCTATTTCCCTGAGGTTCACTCCTATGATCTGAGACCTTATGGTCCCGGACAGGAACTATCATTTTCGGTGGATCTCCCAACTCAGCCAACTACCATCTATAGCACTGGGTTTGTTGATATGAGTGGCTGGCAAATAATTGATGGTCCCTGGTTCAGCGAAAACAGCAAGTTGAAATCCCAATCTGATCTTTTTTATGATGTAGGTCTGCAGTCAGAGATGGTCATGGACCTGGATATGTCGTCCGTGGCAGATGCAAAGCGTTTAGGTGTTTATATTGAGCATGCCTACGAGGTAGAATGGCATGTCGATACCCTTTCAGTTGAGATTTGGAATAGTGACGACTCAGAACGCCTCATCCAGCAACAGTGGTTTGACCAAAACTATACAAGCCACACAGAAACTTTCTTTATAGATGGTGATATTCCTGCCTCAGGTCATTTAAAATTGAAAATGAAAACGGATTCTACAGTAGCTTTCAGAGGCTGGGAGATTGATTCTCTGTCCGTCTTTATCACTGATATGGAATTGCTTGGAGTCGGGCCAGAGATCCATGAACGCCAGACACAATCCTCCACTAACAATTTCCAGTTATCCGTATCTTCTTCACCAAACCCATTTCGGTTTCAGACCCGGCTTGAGTTCGAAATCCCACAGGCAGATATTTTGACCATCAATGTGTTTGATATTCGGGGACGCGAGATTTACTCAGATAAATTGAGGGGATCGGCTGGACCCAACTCATGGATCTGGACAGGGCAAGACATGTTTGGCCACAATGTGAGTGCAGGAATATATTTTATACGAATCAATGATTCGCATCAGTCAGTTACACATAAGCTTATGTTAATGAATAAATTATAGAGAATATCTAAGAACTAGAAAGCCCTAAAATATGCAAAAATCTATAACTAAAATAGTATTTAGCCTCCTGCTTGCGTCGTTTGCCTTTTCGGCCTCTGGTCCCCTGGCTTTTAAAAATCTGATGGAACATTATCCTTCTGTTCAGGACCGCTACAATTGGGAAACTTACCAGCGTGGAGATTTTCTCATCATCGCTACTGACGCAGTCATGACTAACCCGTATCTGGAACCTTTTCGTGTTTTCAAAGAACAGCAAGGCTTTAGGGTCACCATGGCTCCACTTTCAGAAACCGGTAATTCGGCTTCAGATATTCGTGCATATATTGCAGACTTCTATCAGACAAAGTCCCTGGAATATGTCCTGCTTATTGGAGATGTAGACGATGCTTACGCTTTACCAGCTTTCAGTTATGGACCTGAAAACGATGTTTCTGATTTACCCTATGTATTAATCGACGGTGGGGCAGATGATTATTTTCCTGAAGCTTTTATTGGTCGT
>JABIFG010000039.1 GCA_018650795.1 Fidelibacterota bacterium | reverse complement strand
GGATGTGAAACCCACGAACTTTATGGCAAGCCTGAAAGATATCAGTCAGATACTCTACCAGTTGGCAACAACAACGGCGGCACTACAGACTGTGGGGGCGATTTAGGAGATAATCTATGTTTACAAAATATCGGATGCTGGGTTATCTGCTCTCGCTATTGTTTTGTGGTCAAGCTAATGCGGCTGATCTAGTCGTGGCGGTCGGAGAATACTCTCAACCATTCGATTTTTCGGCCACAAAGCTGACCAGTGTTGATTTTCCTCAGGTTGATAGTGCCGCTAATCTTGTTTTTACCGTAGATGCCAATGGTTGGGAGCTTCAGGATAGCGAACAGGCAGTAATTGGGTTTTCCATTGAACGCAAAGATAAAAGTGAAACAACAGTGGATGAGTATCGCCGCGCATTGATGATGATCAAAGGAATTCGAATCAATGGTGGCCAATTTTCTCTGAATGAAGATGCAGAGTTACGTGGGTGGGGCTGGAAATTTCTGGATCAAAGTGAAGGAGGGGCAAAAACAATCACTGGTTCTGCATCTGTGGAAAGTTATATAACTTTCGATGGTAATATTATAAAAATTGATTATCAAAATTTACGTGTAGCAGTCGGTTTAAGTGCAATATCGGACCCAAATAATTTTGACTGGAACTATCGTTTGGTATGGAGTAGCCACTTTGGCTTGACGGGGGGTATTACCGTTACATCCGATGAGGTGGATGCTGAGTGGTTGCCGTCAAGTGGAAAGCCAGCCTTTATTGACTTGTTTGAGAATGGATCTGCAGTTCAGGGTGATTTTTCGGTTGGAAAAGTTGTGGCAACTAGTTTGAGTATTGAGTTGCATCCGGGTTGGAATCTACTGGTGCCTCCATTCTTTATTGAAATTGACAGTGCTGCTTTAGCTATAGAGCGCATAGAGTCAATTTGGGAAGGGAGTCCAACGATAGATAGCTTCACTTATCAAAATCCTGTCGAGCTTACAGGACTCACAAAAGGTTTGCCCTATTGGGTGAAGCTTTCAGGAGAAACACCACTCACACTAAGTGGTTCGATACTAACAGACACAATCAGCTCTATCAGTGGCAGTGAATGGAGTCTGGTCTCCGTCTCTCAAGAGTCATCCGCATTGAGCATGCTACAGACTGTTTCGGCAACAGGGTTGTGGTGTTGGAGTGATAACCGCTGGAACTCATATTTAGCGGAGGTGCCCAGCTTTTTGAATGGGTTCACACATCTCAAACCAGGGGTAGGGTACTATTATCGGGCGCCAGAACTCCCCTGAGGTGATAGAAGGCTGGTCAGAACTGCCAACCTACTCCTGCAGAGATATAGCCGTAAGGGTCTCTAAAGCGGTGGTTAACACGTGCATTATAGAGTAACGGGCGATCACCCAGTAAAAAATTACTGTATGCCCTACCGTGTAGGTATAGAGTAATATTAGGTGCGGGTTTGATAAACCACCATGCATCCAATTGGTGGTTGGTAGTTTGGTCAGCTACATTAACAGCAATCTTTCCTTCTGTACTCTGGTAATCACTGCGTTCAATATTGTAGAAAGTATATTCTGCAGCCCATCCCATATCATCATAGGGCCACCAGTCTAGCCCGGCGCTAAGTAGAAGGTGGTGTTCATTCCATGGGGCGGCTTGTGGGATCTGATCATCCAATTTATTCAAGTAGTTTCTTGCTGATGAGGCACCAGATTCAAGTTGATCTGCCAAATTTGAAAGTGTTGTGATATCCGTAAGGTTTGATTGAGTAAATAGTTTAAATAGTTTATCTATATTTTTTGCGCCACTGGTATCCGTTACATCACTTTTGATGAAATTTGACATCGCTATAGCGGCATCGATAATTTGCTCGGTATTATTAATGAGGTCAGGGTGTATAGAGAAGCGTGGTGATACCTGCAGGGAACGAAACTCTGTTCCGACTGAGAAACGAAGGCGACTGGTTGGGTAAAAGGCCGTCGTTAACCCACCGCTGATCCCGCGGTCATAGGCTTTAGCATGAGTAAGATAGAAATAGGGTGTTGATGGGTCAGAAATAGGTAATTTTTTATTTTCGTCGAGTGGGTGAGGAAAAATAGTGAAAATTTCATTTGCCAGAGATATTTCAGTAACATTAGTATAATCTGGATGGCTGGGGGCTCCAGATATACCTGTATATAGCAGAGGAACAGAGCCATCATTGGTTGTGAAGGAGGGGAACCAGAACCCGTCACCATCAGGCTGGTATATCAGAGAAATATTGTTGCTGATGGTATCAAGAGTGATTGAGTGGTTCGTAAAATCAATCGTGACTTTTTCAGTATCCTCTTTG
Organism: Fidelibacterota bacterium; assembly: GCA_018650795.1. Taxonomy (GTDB): domain Bacteria; phylum Fidelibacterota; class UBA8477; order UBA8477; family JABMPR01; genus JABMPR01. The sequence continues at coordinate 680 of JABIFG010000039.1, read as the reverse complement.
TTGATTTGTAAGCTATTATTGCGGGCATAAGCAGTTGTTGTCGCGTTGAGCGGCTTGTTCTCCAGACTATAGGCATCCTCAAAAAGTTCATTAGCAACATGACTACGCCAGCCTATATGAGCAGAGATATCTATAACGCCATCTGAATAGAGTAGCCTTGTTGCCGAGAGTTCGCTGCTATTGTATTGTGAACGAGCGACGACAGGTTCACCCAATCGCCAGGCCTGATCATCGTGTAGCCCATAGTTGAGTCCCAAATTCCATAGCTCAGAAATTCCATATCGTCCTCCGACTTGCAGGGTTCTGCTGAAGTCGATGCCGGAACTCGCTTGGGCATAACCAGTGACATCAAGAGAGTCATCGACATAATCGCCCTGTAACCACAGCTCCCCCTCACCCTCTGCAAGTAATGAGACCAAAGTTCGGTCCAGTTCCGGGGGTTGGGGGGCTGCTGAAACAATAGTTGAGAAAAGCAATAACAGCAGAAAGGGCATGCAAAAAATAGGTCTGTTCAAAATGGGTGGATGGTCGTATCAATCAGGTCCGAGAATGCGGTATTATTTAAGGTTGATATAGTAACTGAACAGGCAGGGTGAAAACAGTGAAAGTATTTTCAGCATGGACCGGTATGGCTACAACCATACTTTTTTCTTTAGCCAGTATTACAGAGCTTCACGCAG
>JABIFG010000304.1 GCA_018650795.1 Fidelibacterota bacterium | reverse complement strand
TCCCTCCGGAGCGAAAAAAAAAGGCCTTCCTTTCGGGAGGCCTTTTTCATTTTGCTGAGGCGTTGCACTTCGGCTGGCTCTAGCTCTAAAGAGCCGCTCAGTGCGACAGTTTGCTGCCCTGGCAAAGCCGTGGGTTCAAAGAAAACAAACTGCCTGAATCAAAATGCACAAGAACCAGGTCCCTGAGCCTGTCGAAGGGCTCCTCTGCCTGGTCCAGCTCGGGGTAAACTCCGTTTCTGAAGCTTTCCTCCCTCGCGGAGAGTTTTTTGTTCGGGAGGATCGGGCTTGCCCCACCATTTACATCGCAAGAGGTTTGTCCTGAGGAATCTTGCCTTCAGACAAGAGTGATTCACCGACAGTTCTTCTCTCGATAGAGTGTTTTTGTAGGGGTGGAGATATGTCAGGTGGAAGTTATTTTCATCCCAAAAGCCTACAAGGCTGCCTGTTACGGCAATCTGTGCTGATTGGAAGCGTTGTGCCAGCAGATGAACGGGATTGTGACAGGAACACGATCCATAACCCTGGAAATGGCTCCAGGACAGGGAGTCTCCCAGAACTTGGCAGGAAAGGAACGTGCTTATTTTGGAAGAAAATGATAACCTGAAGACTTGTTCGTTAAGATTGCTAATCGGCTTTTGTGTTGCCCTTTCTCCGCTGTGGGGTGTTACCATTTATGAGGAAAGTCAATTATCTGCAACAGATGGTGCGTCTGGCGATAGATTTGGCCATGCCATTTCCATAGAGAACGGTGTTGCCGCTATTGGTGCGCCTTTCGATGATGACAACGGTATAAATTCCGGTGCTGCATTTCTTTTTGATGTTTCCACAGGTGAGCAGATTTTCAAACTCCTTCCCTCGGACGGTGAGGCGGGTGCAGAATTCGGGTTTTCCATCGCACTCGGCAACGGCATCGTGGCAGTAGGGGCCAGGGCAGACGATGAGCATGGGTTGGATGTTCTATCCCAACGAATGGATTCGCTCTACCAGTCCGATAATGACTCGGCGATCTGGTGTGGTGAGACGGCCTTGCATATAGCTGATTCGCTGGGATTGGATTCAATGCAAGTAAGTCTCCATTCACGCCTGGGCTTCATCCATAAATCCCAGGGTGAGATGTATCGAGCGATGCGTCATTATGAAAAGGCGGCTAAGGGGAGAACCGTCGAATCCAAGGATGATGCAAACCGCCTTCTGAACCTTGGCGATATCTTTTCCCGGATAGGAGAATATGAGCAAGGCGTCAAAGCATATCAGCAGGCATTGCAATATTATGAGACGCAAGAATACACAGATGGAATGGTCGAGGCCTTGCTAGGTCTCGGATATTCATACCAAATGATCCGGTCATTCGATAAGGCGTTAGCGTACTACAGACTAGCCTTGAGGAATGAAACGCTACTCCATGATCCACGTATCCGTGCGGGAGTATTCAACAGTATGGCTAACGGTTTGAAACTCAGTGAAGAATACGACTCGGCAATGGTATATTATGATAAGGTAGTGGATATCAGTATAGCCATTGGCGATAAAGCCGGGGAGTCAGGTGCATTGAATAATCTGGCTGGATGTTACGTTTTAAATGAGGATTATCCAACTGCACTTGAGTTATACCGTAAGACATTAGGAATCAAAGAACAACTTGGTGATATCTGGGGGACGGCAAACTGTTTGAACAATTCGGCGATCGTCTATAAGCAGATCGGACAGCTTGACTCTGCATTATCGGCTGTCCAACAGGGCTTGAAACTGGCAGAAAAATCCCGGACCACAATGCTCCTGAAGAATAGCCATCAGATTCTGGCAGATGTTTATTCGAAAATTGGTCTGCCTGATTCCGCCTATGTTCATCTGGAGAAGGCTGCGGCCTACAAAGACTCGCTTATGAATGAGACGATGGCCAGGCAAATTGCCGAAATGGAGGCAAAATACCAGTCGGAGAAAAAGGAACGGGAAAATGCGGAACTGCGGGCGGATAACCTGGAGAAAATTGAACGCCTGAGGCGGCACCGGCTGGCAACCGCCTATCTCGTTTTTGCACTCATATTGCTGGTTGGCGTCATGTGGTTTTCGCGATATCGTCACCGAATGACCAGGAAGGTGTTGGCACAGGAAAACGAAATCCTCCGTCAAGCCGACGCTTTGCACCAAAAGCAAGAGGATATGCTCAAACAGCAGGTCGAACACCGTGACCGCGAACTCACCACCAAGGCGATGGCGATGGTGAAGAAAAATGATTTCCTGCTAAATTTGGTGGAAGATATTGAAAAATTCTCATCCCCCAGTGAAGACACCCATCCACGGTTGGCAAAAAAACTCATAGCTTTGATTCGTACAGAAGTGAATAACAACGACGAATGGGAGGAATTCCGCATCTGGTATGAGGAAACTTCTGGCGCTTTTTTGTCCACCTTGAATGAGAAGTATCCCGATTTATCACCTCTGGAAATCAAATTGGCTGCTTTGATCCGGCTGTTACTTTCGACAAAAGACATTGCCGGCCTGTTGGGTCGAGAGATCGCCACTGTTGAAAAAGGGCGCTATCGACTGCGGAAAAAACTCAAGCTCGAACCGAATGAAAACCTCACGAAGTTCCTGCTATCCATCTGACGCCTCACTACCAAAATTCTTCACTCAATGATTTGGTCAGATTACCAAATCATTACCTGTTCAGCGTGTCTCCCTGTAAATAACCTGGCGTTACAGGCTGCTGGGGAAGAGTTGGTGCAATGATCCCCCTCTGTATCAAGCTTCTCAGTTTGTAATTTTCTCCTTCAGGAAAAATCCTGCGATATCAGCTGAATAGCTCATGAAACCCGGGATGTCCAAGTTTTGTCCAGGTCACCTTCCTTGATCTGTGGTTTAAAATTGGCCATGGCTAATGAAGAGAACCCGGTAAAAAAAGAATTGGAAAAACCTGCGGTCAGGGAGGATTTGGAATCCGATCAGGCTGGAAAATACGAATTAACCGAACTTAAGGCACGGATTGAACGATAGATTTGACACTTCAGATTAGAAGAATCTGATGATATGGATGGAATGAAATTTTAGGAGTTCGAGGAAAGAAATGAAGAAAATTATTGTAGTATTCCTTACAGTATTTATGATGCAGTTTACCTTTGCAGCTACAACAACAATTGACTTTGAGACTATAAATTCTGGGTATACTGCATCTAGCATAATAGGATCTGGAAATACTGATACATTTAACCGAGTAAATACAGGTGTGAACGGGAATTCAACATACTATTGGGTGGCAGAAGATATCTCTGGTTATCCCTCAATCGATCTAACACAAATTGATATTACAGGAGCGGGTTCATTTACATTCTCAATTGACTTATCTTATGATAATGCAGCCCAATGGGATGCTACTGACGAATTGTTGATGACATATTCAACAGACGGAGGAACAGTATACTCCAACTTGATGTGGGTCCAAAGCCTGGCCGACGCCTATAACAACCCAGCCGCATTAGACCTGGACTTCAGCGGTGATGGTGATGCTGGTCAAGAATTATCGACGTCCGCTTTTTCTACTTTCATTACCTCTGCCATTGATATAGCTAGTAAAACCACACTGGACATAAAACTTCAATTCAACAATCTTACATATAATGGAGAAGGCATTTTTCTGGATAATATTGTTGTAACAAGCAGTTCAGGAAGCGTTTCTAATCCTTCAGGGTTTTCTGCAACTGCGTCTGGAACCGATCAAATCGATCTTGCATGGACTGAAAATGGTAGTGGCAACGATGTTCTTATCGCTTGGAATTCAAGCAATACTTTTGGCACTCCTGTTGATGGGAATACATATACGGCTAGCACCTCAATCCCCGGTGGGGGAACCTCTTTGGGAACTGATGCTGATGCAGCGTACAGTCACACATCCCTGACTGCGAATACTCAATATTTTTATAGAATATGGTCTGTTGATGGATCAACAGATTATTCTTCGGGCGTAACTGCGAATGCTACAACCAGCAAAGTTGAACCTACGAATCATGTTACAAGTCTCACAGTAGCTAAAGATGGTACAAATTGCCACAGCGCCATCGATATATCTTGGACCGCCAATGATGGTGCACAAGCTCCCGATGGATATCTAATCAAAGCCAGTACAGCTGATAATATCACAGATCCGTCTGATGCAACTGCTGTTTCAGACAATGCTACTATTGGAAGCAACAGTGGTGCAAAAAACATCACCCACGGAACCAATACCTACGAATGGACAGGACTAACAGCAGAAACGACGTATTATTTCAAAGTCTATCCATATACAAACTCTGGCACGCAAATAAACTACAAAACCTCAGCCACCGTTCCAAATGGGAGTGCAACGACAGACGCAACGCCTACAGCAAATCAAGCTAATGATGTAATTTTTAATGAAATCGATATGTCCGGCTCTCCTGGATATGCTCAAGAAGCTTTTGAACTTCTAGTTGTTAATGGTCCTATCGACATGCGGGGTTGGATTATTACTGAAGATACGGAATCAGATGAAATAACTTTTGCCTCAAACGTTCTTTGGTCTAGCGTGGCTACTGGGACCTATATAACCGTGTATGTTAGGTCTGGAAGTGGTATTACGGAGGACGTCGATGCATCTGATAAATCAATCTCTGTCAAACCTGATGGAGCAGGATATATTTCTGGAACGACAGAACTCAGTGCTACAGAATTATTTTATCTTTCTAGCGGAACACTTTCACTAGAAAATGCAGTGGATGCAATTAATGCTGGAGCAACGGTCTCAAATTACTATGGTCTAACAATACCTGATGTAGGTCTCCGGTTTGCTGGGTATTTTAGTAATGGAAGTAGCTTTATTAATGATGGTTCTGGGGATTGGACAGCGTACGGATCAAGAACTTTTGGTAGTGCGAATACTGACCAGAATGATTCCTCCCTCCCCGTAGAACTCTCCTTGTGGACAGCTCAGTCAAAGTCAGGAAATGTCTTTTTGAACTGGACCACCGACTCTGAAATTGAAAACCTGGGTTTCATTATAGAACGCAAAGGGCAGAACCAGAAATCATATCAGGAAATAGCCTCC
>JABIFG010000303.1 GCA_018650795.1 Fidelibacterota bacterium | reverse complement strand
TCCAGCCTTGCTCGTATGCTGGATAGTGCTTTATCAGCGCTGCCATCACATCCTTGGCTAGATTTTGATTGAGCCCGTCGAGCTTTTCATCAACCCCTGAAAGTATCTGCATTATTCCTCTGCCTCTTCAGTGTATAGAGCGGACTGCCCCTGTCTACGCTTGAACTGCTTCCCGTTCGAGAAGGAATATTCAGTATACTCTTGATTCAAATCACCCTCAACCTGCTCAACCATGCTCTTCCAGTCTTCATCTTCATACGTTGGTTGCTCGGCCATCAGCTATCTCCATAATATTCAGGCTCCAAATCGTTTTGATTATACTCGATAACTGACTGAGAAAATGTGAGACCAAGCGCGTCACCTCCGTCCGGAGAGAAGCCGTATTCTGATTTGATTTTCTCTTTAGCCTCCATCTGAATGCGATCATGTGAGTCGCGCTTGTACGGACTCGCACACAATTCCGACTGCAGTTCGTCATCATCCGGGATATCCACAGGTAAATTATCATCATTCATCCACTCAGCCATCTCCCCCCACATCTCCGCACGCTTATTCTTGTACAGCTCCGCATTCAATGGAGAAGACCCGAACGCCACTGCGCGAACATTAGTATAACCAAGCTCATGCAGCCTATCAACCAGCGCATCACCACCACCCGCATCAATGAACATCATTGTTGGGCGCTCTCCATCCAGCACCTTCTTACAGATTGCAACCTGCTTCCCCAGCTTGTCTACCGCGCTATCAACGTAATATTCGTAACCGTATGCCTTTCGCCCCCTTCTCCGAATCAGAGCAAACTTATCTCCGCCTCTCGACGGGTCCACACCAACAACTAGAGTATGACTCGGCCTCACTGTTGCTTTTCTGGCTCTCATCACCACTTTTGGCGAAATCAACCCAGCCTCTCCTGTCATCTGGAAAGCCTCAGATGCAGTCATTGGGTACTCTTGCTTGAATGAAGCGTCCCCGTCCGCACCTCCTGCAGATAGCTCGATGATTTTTGATCTTCTCCATACAAGCTGCCCCTCTGAAAGACCAAACATCTCTTGCAACTTCTCTTCATAAGCAGACCTATGAAAGTCTGCAGGTGCCTTTTTTACATATTCGTCCTGCCAGTACCAGGGAACGAATATCGCCATATACCCAGACCGACCCGACTCCGCAGCCTTCCATTGCTGGTGATAGAAGTTACCAACCCCGTTAGCTGTAGACTCCAGAAAAACCTCTGTATCCTCTTCATCTGGGATAGCCTGAAGAATACCCTTAGCGTGCTCGGATGCGTGCGGCCAAAACGCCACCTCAGACCCATGGAAAAGCTGAATTGTTGAAGATCGCCCAACACCTTTATTCCCTGCAGTCCCCACCTTATACCCTGAATCAAGCTTATCAAAAATCAGCTCCTTGCCATTGGCAGCTCCTGTGCTCGGCTTCAGTAACGGATTACTAAACTCGTGATACCGCTCCACCATATCAAACAGATTCTTTGTAGCTTCATCTTCATGAGTAAGGATAAATGCCCTGATCCCCTTCCTGTGCGAAACCCTCCAGTACATACGGCCTTCAACATACGTTGAGCACCCCTGCTGTCGCCCCTTCAGAATGATTGCCCGGACCCTGCCCGTTTCGCGCCTCTGCTGCTCCACTCTCTCATGTATGTATAGCTGCGCCTTGTTCAGCTCAAAAACCTTAGTTCCACCTTTTTTCGGACGAATCTTTAGGTTCTTGTCTGCATAATACGGAAAGTCGTCACGCATCCTTACCCTGATCTGACGCTCCCGGTCATCCATCCAACTGATCCAGCGCGTCTTCGTGACTCATTGCTACGTTATGATCGATTTCCTGCTTATCCTTCCATCCAAAGTTATTCTTCAGGTTAAAAATCGTCCCAGCAGGAGCCGTTCCCCCCAGTCTTTTCTCTAAAGCAATCTCAACTCTCTGCTTCGCTTTTTTTATTGTCGCAAGAAATTCTCCCTTCTGCTCGTAGTTCCTTAGAGCCTCGGTACTCATGTCCAGATGATAGGCCAACCCCGAAACAGTAGGTGCATGAACTTTGATCCCATCACCAACAATCATGAAGGCATCGTCACCATGGAAGTATTCTTCGATCAGTGTCTCCAGCTCTTCAACGCTCGAATACTTTGGCGGCCTACCTACAGGACGTTTCTCTTTCGCTGCAACTCTCCTTTTAGGAGCTGCTTTCTTCCTGGGCGCTACCTTTTTCTTTGCGGCCTTCTTCTTCGCTGGAGCTTTCTTCTTGGCGACCATTAACTACCTCCGGCACATTCTAAAATCATATTTTTAGTAAAGATGCTTGCTGCGAGAACCAGACTTTAATCTGTCTCTTTGATTTCTAAAGTCATCCAACATGAATACTAGCCGTTGAATCACATGCTCGACCGTCATCAACGATGAGTCTTTCATTGCCCCCAACAATAACTCTTCAACACTAAATAGAATTGAATCTTCTCCGTACTGAAAATAAAACTCAACAGATAAATCCTTACTGTTCTTCAAGATTAGTCGCCCATCCCTCTTGACCCACTTACCAATACGCTTCAGGGCATACTCTTCAAACTCTTTCGTCTCCGTCCATTCATCAAACGCATCTTTTAGACTTGCTTTAACCTCATGAGAAATTGCTAGCTCAACCTGAGCGAGTGCTGCAAGCATCTCTTTACTGTTACACGTTATATCATGTTTTCCATACATATCTAAATCCTTCCGTTAATGTTTGAGCGCGTCAGCACCGCGAGATACCGCCAACATCTTCACAGTGCTTTCCACCATCACTTCCCTCACACTCTTGCATATCGTAACCGATTGGCTTCAATCAGATTACGGCATGGCGTGCATACGCTTTCACGTAAATTACTCGCCTCCTCACCGCAATCCATGCACTCTCCGGTATGCAGTTCAGGTAAATCCCTTCGCGCAGCTGCGATACTGCGCTCCAATTCTTTTTGCTGATCCTCAAGACTGCGATCTGTATCATCCGCCATCAAAAGTGCTCCCTTTACTTTCTTCGTTTGTTCGCTTAATTGAAACGCACCCGATAATAACGGTACGGAAAAGCGACGGTCGATTATGATACCAATTCTCCAGCGTCTTCCTGCTTGTCTGCGAAATATGGGAGGCCTCTTGCAGGCTGCGCACTCCTAGCCGCTTCGCCTCTCGCGATGGAGTCGTTTCTTTGATCATGCTTGATTAAGCTTTGTATAATGTATCATTAAAGCGCATTATACCCCATTTTCTTCTTGATTAGTAGTCTGAAACGGCCTTATCCATTCCTCAACACTATCT
>JABIFG010000302.1 GCA_018650795.1 Fidelibacterota bacterium | reverse complement strand
AGTCCTAGGCCACTTGTTGTTATTATTGGACTTGCGAGAGGGGTGTGACTGGAAAGTGTCCATGCTGGGAAAAGTCCCAGAACCCGGGATTCGAGAGGACCTCTGATCACGATCCAGCCAAGTGTCTCTCGAAGAATATAATCCTTTCATGTCCATCATGGTAAACGGTTCTACACACGCAGTTCTTTCAATAAGGTGTTCGCTGCAAGCTTGCCTAATTCATTAGAGGCTAATGGACTTGCACCTGTTATGAGTTTTCTATCCAGGCAAACCGTTTTGTCCGATTTAGTATTAACAATATTTGCCCCGAGGTCCTTTAGTCTTTCGCTCACACCGAAGGGCATGTGACCGGGTAAATAACCCACCATGGGTGTCTGTTTGTCTACGGAATCAGGAAACACAGCCATGCTGTATCCTTCATATAGAAATTTCTGGTCGTTGAGTGTGGTTGTCAAAAATGAACCTGGTCCATGACATAGGCTAATGGTGAACAGGTCGTTCAGGTGAGCCCAGTTCAATATCTTTCCAACGTTCTCATCTTCAGGTATTCCCAGCATTGATCCGTGCCCGCCTGGCACAAATACCGCAGCATAGGATTCTGGGTCCTTAAATGATGAATCAATAAAGTCCGCTAAATTGATTGGTTTTTCAAAACTGCTTATATTTTCATCGTAAATAGCTTTCACCTTTTCATCCTCTTCAGGGAAGGCCCACATTTCAAAAACCACGGGTTTTCCTGTTGGTGTAGCTATTCCAAAGTCAAAACCTGCATTTTTTAGATGCAGCATGGGCACCAGGGCTTCAACTGGATGATTACCTGTTGAAAACAACTTCCCATTCTTCATCTTCATGTTCTTCTGTTCAGTAAAGATCACTAAAATCTTTGATCTATTTCCACCATACTTCTCGTAGCTGATACTTTCAAAGTCAGTTTTATTCACCGTACCTAATTTTAAGGCAAGTTTTGAGGGACTATATGAACCGTCTGATTCTAATTTTGGGGCAACTCCCAATAGTTTTTTTAACATTTCAAAATTCCTTAATTTTTTGTAAAAAGCGATGCTTAGCTAAGATTAATAACGACTTTACCTTTTGCTCTACCGGAGTCGAGATGCATGAATGCATCAATACTATCTGCGAATGAATATATTTTATCAATGATCGGTTTGATTCTCTCATCTTCAACCAATAATTTAATCTCATTCAAGTGGGCACCATTGGGGTGCATAAAAACATATTTGTACCTTGCTTCTTTAGTGCGAATGAGCTTGGTCAATTCTTCTGGTAAATTGTAATCAGGCACCCCAAACATTTTGGCAGTCTCTTCATCTAATACACCAGCAATGCTAACCACTATTCCACCTAGTTTAATAACCTCAAAAGCTTCAGAAGTGTAGTGCTGTCCTAGTGTATCAAAAACGATATCAGCGTCCTTTACAATGCTCTTGTAGTCCTCTGTTTTATAGTCGATTACCCGGTCTGCTCCAAGTTCTTTAACCCAGCTTACATTGTCCGTGCTGGTCGTAGTGTATACATAGGCTCCTTTTACCTTGGCGTATTGAATCGCTAAACTACCCACACCGCCTGAACCGGCATGAATCAGAACCTTGTCATTTTCTTTTATCCCGGAGTATTCCAAGGTTTGAAGGGCAGTCAATCCTGCGAGTGGTATACTTGCCGCCTCTTCAAAGGAGAGGTTTCCAGGTTTTTTTGAAACGGCATTGCTTTTTACGGCAACATACTCTGCTAATGTGCCCATTTGTTCTTGAGGAACTCTGGAATAAACCAGGTCACCGACTTCAAATGTATTTACACTCGTTCCTTTTTCGACTACAACACCACTCACATCATAAGCGAGCGTGCTCGGCAGTGGAAGTGGAAGTAGAGATTGCAAGTTTCCCAGTACAATGGATTTGTCTATGGGATTGATCGCCGCAGCCTTCACTTCGATAAGTACATCTTCCGACAGTATGCTTGGTTTACTTACTTCGTTGATGGCAATACTATCTTTAAGTTCACCATATTTTATTGTTTGTATCGCTCTCATATTTGCGTCCTTACAGTTATTTCTATCATTCAGACACAAATATATACAAAGCGGTCCCGGGAAAGATTGACCTATGTTAAGAAAGCTAAGTCCTTGATTTATTAGCCCTGATACGGCTCAGGCTTTCTTGCGTGATCCCCAGATAAGATGCGATGTGGTAGTTTGGAATATGTTGTTCTACATCGGGGTATTCCTCTAAGAACAGGTCATACCTTTCAGCAGCAGATAAGTGCAATTGATTGATAATTCTTTTTTGCAGGCTGATAAAAAGACGTTCCAGATTAGCCCTTTGAAAGGGTTCCAATTCTGGAAACATGGTTAGCATCCCGTAGATCTTTTCGGTATCGAATTCAATGATACTGGATTCCGTAAGACATTCAACGGTTAGTGTTGCTGATTCATTGCTGTGAATAGCGATATAGTCACTAATCCAGTTATTCCGAATGGCAAAATGCAGAGTGTGCTCTTTTCCATGTCTATCGATAAAAAACGACCTGAGGCAGCCGTCTGTTACAAAAAATACCATATCAACAGGGCGACCCTGACGAATCAGAACCGATCCTTTTGGAACTGTTCTTTCATTTGAAATAGAAAAAAGATATTCTTCAGCCTCTTTGCTTAACGGAATACTGTCTTTAATTTTTTTGATTAATTCTTTCACTTCTCAACCCTCAGGTAATGACATGCAACGTACGTGCTATCGGATACTAACACTATATGTTTTTTAACATAGTTGGATCAGATTAAATATCACAACATGAAAGACGTGGATAACACCCGTAACATATGATGGACACCTCACGTGGTCCAGGTTGATCATCTAAATGGCGAGTTGTTCTAGACTACCTGGCCTCAGTAGTCCCTATAGAAACAATAAAAAAAGGGCAGCAAAGCTGACCTTTAGGTGGTGTGCCCGCAGGGAGTTGGCTGCGAGCTTTGCTCTCGCCTCTACTTCGCTCCCTTTTCTCAAGAGGTCGCTACGTGGTGAACCCCCGTCTAATGTTTCAATCCAACTGTCCCACAGGGAGTTGGTGTTCGCTTCGCTCCACCTTCCTCCGTCATCTACCACTGGTAGATGTCTCCGGATGAACCCCTGTTCGGGGTTCCTGTCGAGTGCTCCCTCTACAAATGAAAAACCCACCAAAAGGTGGATTTTCATTTGTGGGCCCACAGGGACTTGAACCCCGAACCGACGGATTATGAGTCCGTGGCCACTAGTTGTTTCTATTAGACTTACAAGAGGGGTGTGACTGGAAAGTGACCATGCTGTAAAAAGCCCCTGAGTATTTAGGTCAGGGGTTT
>JABIFG010000301.1 GCA_018650795.1 Fidelibacterota bacterium | reverse complement strand
AGTATATCAAAACCACTCTGGCTCCAGACCATCCCGATCATGGTCAACGTAAGGATAATCCTTTTCGTCATTAGAAATTTACTCCCCATCCAAGATAATTTCGGAGTCCTTCACCCTCAATGCCATTTCTGATACCCAGATCGAAATGCATGGGTGGACCCTGTTTCCATGATAATTCATATCTGGCACTTACACCGGGAAAAATAGTTTCATCTTCGAAACTCACACCAGCGCTCACTTGAAGAGCCTGAATACCATGCCACATGACTGCCGCACGAAAAATGTTTTCCCCGATAAAGTAGTGATCATGCTCGAGCGCTAGAGAAACACTGCTCATTTCCTGCATCCAACCCCAGGAAAGACTCATGGGGAGTTCGTCTTTATAGCTACTTCCTCTTTCAAAAAGGTCCTGTGTTTTCCATTTGTAGCTACTGTTCCAGTCCTTGATGGCCAGAGCAAATGAACCCCCGACTATTGGTTTGTATATAAATCCTAGACCGGCTCCAAAACCACTTCCTTTGAGATCCAGCCAATCCTCCTCAGAGCCAAAGTGCCTGGTTAGCACTTTCAAGGACAACCCGAAGGCCAGCTTCTCTGAAAAACGGTTTGCGAAGGAAACCAGATAGGTCATTTCAGTATCACTCAAATCTCCAGCAGCAAACCCCCTGGAATCGCGAGCTTCAATGTTTTTGGTTCCAGCGGATATCAGACCAATTGACAGACTCGCCGTTGGAGGCAATGGTACACTGGCATTTACTGTTTGAATGAAGCGATCCAGTGAGAGTTGAACCATGCCAGCATCAAAACTGCGTTGAGTAAAGAATGCCCGAGAGGCAGGATTTTGTGAATAGCTATTGGTACTGGTTGCGTGGAAAAGCGTTATGCCTCCTGTCCCGGCAGAGAGGGGATCAGAAGTGAATCGATTTGAAGCGCCAGTGAAACCACCCAGTCCTGAGGCAAATGCGGATTGCCACAGGAGTAGAACAGTTAATGAAATGAAGAGACCCTTCGACAAGCTCAGGGAGACAGGCATTTTTTTCGACTGAGACCTTGTGTCTTGCTGAGCGCCGTCGAAGTATGACAGTATTGTCTTAATCAATTTATCACCATCACTTTCGTCCAGTGAATATCCGAATCAACCTCAATCCGAATAAAATAGGTCCCATTGGACACGAGGTAGCCACCCTCATTCCGACCATTCCAGGTTTTCTCCTGAGGACCGGATAATATGGATGGAACATTGTCTTGCACCTCTTTGACACGATGCATGGTAAAATCAAAAACATTTATTGAAACCGCTTTACCCGCTTCAGCACTATAGCGGATGATCAGATTCCCCTGGCCATTCAGTACCTTATCGTAACGGGGTGTGAATGGATTTGGATAAGCATAAAATTCATCAGATGATTCTGACGAACGTGCTTTGTGAATATTCCAGGATAAACCATCGTTAAAACTCACCGCCAGACCATCGCCAGTACCGACCCAAACGGCTCCATCCCCATTTACCAGAACAGAATAAACTGCGTCGGAGTATATGGTTTCAGAGGAATTCTCATGATGAAACTTAGGGAGCAGAATAAAGTGGAGACCATCTTTGGATTTCCATAAGCCCTGATCTGTGGCTGCGTATACGTTCTGGGCATTAGACCCAATGTTCCAAACCCGGTAATCCAGGAGGGGGGCACGCCAATAGTCAGACTCATCATCATAAAAACTGAGACCTGTCACATCGCCAGCACCTGTGGTGATAGTCGAAGCCCAAATCCGTTCTGATCCATCATCCATAACTTGTCTGTTAAGGGCAATCACCCAGTTACCTGAAATGTTTGAATTTTGAAAAGTATAATGATCCCAACTGATACCACCATCCACAGATCGATTGACACCACCTGATGTGCCTACCCAAACCGTATCATTCCAGGCTTTTACTGCGAAGGTGATATGGTTGAAATGAATGAGTGGATCCAGAGCGTAGTATTCTGGCTCTGCCAGTATTTCTGCTTCCATGGCTTGAATAACACTAGAGTCCAGTCGGGCTTGACCATCCCAGGGCAGCATGACGCGCTGCCAGGTATCACCGAGATCATAAGAAACTCTTAAACCACCACCAAAGGATGTGGCCCAGAGTCGAGTTCCGTCAAAGCTTAGATCATAGGTAATGTTCTGTACCTCGGTCACCACATCCACAGTCAAAATGTTAACACCCATGAGATTCATCTCAGAGTATTTTGCGTAGCTCGTATCATTACCCTCGACTATCATTTGTAGACTATCCATGGGTTGTCCCAGATAGGTCCAGCTTGCTCCGGCATCCACAGAACGACTGATACCGCCGCCTGCTTTAAGATCACCAAAGGCTGTAGTTGAATCGAAACCGGTGGCCACCCAGATCGTATCGCCCCACACTGCCAGGGCGGACACTCCCCCCTGACCCAGATTTGAAAAGCGTGAACTGAATCCCAAAAAGGATTCCCCATTGTCATAAGTAGCACTCAATCCATGTCCTGAACCTAACCAGAGCGTATCACCCTGACCGGCAAGATCTGAGATGCTGCTTCCAATCAGTCCACTGTAGACAGTATCGGCTGCAGACATTGAAAAATTTGTCGGTCTCAGTAATTGAGCCTGTACGGATAGGGAGGCCAGGAGACTAAAAAGCGTTATGAAGGTT
>JABIFG010000300.1 GCA_018650795.1 Fidelibacterota bacterium | reverse complement strand
GAGTTAGGAGTTAGGAGTGGTTGAATCCTTATCTTCATCTCCACTTCCTTGATTATCTTCGTTTTCATTATCACGTTTTTCCTTATGGTAAGATTCCAGCCCGGCACCGATGGCCAATCCCACAGCAATTCCAACTGCCAGGTTTCCTGTAGCTGCTCCTACGCCAACGCCAAGAATTAACCCGGCTCCAAGATAGCGAGGAGGCCGTTTTTCCGGTTTATCGGTTTTCTTATTTTTACTCATAGATGACCTCTCGCTTACTGTTAAGAATTTCCACCTTTTTTCCCATTGATAGTATGGGGAATATCGGCAGTTTCTAGAATAATGGCCGCGGAGGTCGAATTGTGACCTGTGGGGCCATTACGGGTATTAGGAGACTGCTTTACTCCTCACCGTCCTCTTTGTGGGGGTTTTTCCGTCCAGGCTTTCTGCTTAATGCCACCCCTATGGCGATACCGATTGCAATCCCAGCACCAATATTATCCATGGCAACGCCAATCGCGACACCAATCGCTATTCCCGCACCGAGATAGCTTGCTGGACGTTTATGTCTGTACTTTTTCAAAGGTCCTGTATCCATTTTTTTCTCCCGGTTAAGAATGAAGGCGTTCCAAGTTCTTATACAAATCTAAAGACTCTGGATTGGCCAGTGCTGAGCGGTTTTGAACCTCTTGCCCCCTGATGATTTTCTTGACCGCAATTTCTACCTTTTTTCCATTGATGGTATAGGGTATATCGGTAGTTTTCAGAATGATGGCCGGGACATGTCGGGGACTGCAATTTTGCCGAATCACCACTTTGAGCTTCTTTACCAGCGCTTCATCCAGGACGTCTCCTTCAGGCAACTTCACAAAGAGAATGATCCGCTCATCATCCTGCCAGGCCTGTCCCACAACGAGACTATCTACTATTTCTGGCAGGTTTTCCACCACAGTATAAATTTCAGCAGTACCGATTCGAACCCCGCCTGGATTCAGAGTTGCATCGGAGCGACCGTAGATCCGAACCCCGCCATGATCATTAATTTCAATAAAATCCCCATGTCGCCAGATTCCAGGATAGTCAGCGAAGTAGGCGGAGTGGTATTTCTGCCCATCAGGATCATTCCAGAAAAAGACCGGCATCGACGGGAAAGCCAGGGTACAAACCAACTCACCGTTTTCATTGAAGACTCCCTGACCGGAATCATCAAAAGCTTCTACCTGCATACCCAATCCCCGGCATTGCAATTCTCCACGGTGAACAGGGAGAACCGGATTTCCCAGGACAAAACAGGACACGATATCTGTACCACCTGAAATGGAAGCCAACAGGAGATCCTGTTTGATATCGCTATAAACAAAATCAAAGCTTTCCTCTGAGAGAGGAGATCCTGTAGACAAGACCGCCCGCAAGGCGGATAATTTATAATCTTGACCTGGTTTACATCCTGCAGCCTCCAGAGCATCCAGGTATTTGGCGCTGGTACCAAAAACAGAGATATCAAGCTCCTCAGCCATTTTCCAGAGACCTTCTGGACCAGGGTAAAATGGATTTCCATCATACAATACCAGGGTTGCCCCCACAGCCAGACTACTTACCAGCCAGTTCCACATCATCCAGCCACAGGTTGTGAAATAAAAAATAGTGTCCTCGCGCCTCAAATCACAATGGAGCATCAACTCCTTTAAATGTTGGATCAGGGTACCGCCGGCAGAGTGAACAATGGACTTTGGAAGTCCTGTCGTGCCAGATGAATACATGATATACAAGGGATGATCAAAGGGCAGCGGGGTGAAGCTCACTTCAGTGGCATTGTTATCAACGAAGTCATCCCAATGCATGCTATTGGGAATACTGGAGAGATCGGGTGTCTGTGTATAGCTGATGACCACCACTTTTTCCACCGAGGGTAGATCATGCAGGATGTTTTGCAGTTTCTCCAGAGAATCAAAACGCTTCCCTCCGTAGAAATATCCGTCTGCAGCAAAAATGATTTTTGGTTCAATCTGGGTGAATCGATCAAGCACACCCTTAATTCCAAAGTCTGGTGATGAAGATGACCAGATGGCCCCCAGGCTAGATGCCGCCAGCATGGCGATAATGGTCTCAGGTAAATTGGGAATAAAGCCAGCAATTCGATCTCCCTGAGTTACTCCCGCGTCTTGCATGGCCTGAGCGGTGTGGGCGACCTGTTCATAAAGCTGGGCATAGGTCAAGGAGCGTTGCACCTGGTCCTCACCACGAAAATGGATGGCAATTCGCTCATCCCGATAACGTAGCAGGTTCTCAGCGTAGTTGAGTCGGGAACCCTGGAACCAGCGGGCGCCAGGCATCTTATGCAGATCGTCCACCACTGTATCTGCCCTGGTACTGGAAATAATTTCCCCAAGCTTCCAAATCTCGCCCCAGAAAGTTTCTGCGTTATTAAGGGACCACTGATATAGATCAGCATAGGAATTCAGCGTGACTCCATACCTGGTATTCAGGTTGTGTCGGAACTGGGTGATCTGAGCCTGCTTGACCTGATCCTCATTGGGTGTCCACATTACTTTATTGGTCATGGCTGGAGATTGTCTCCCTATTCATCATCTGGTTTGACACGTGTGCGAAGTTGTTTCACCCGACTCCGCTTGGTTTTGGTTTCGAGTCGCCTATGAACCGATGCCCGGGTTGGTTTGGTTGCTTTACGCTTCTTGGGCTCTATCTCGGCTTTTTGAATAATTTTTTCAAGGCGTTCCATGGCGGCTAGACGATTGGCTTCCTGATTACGGTATTGTCGGGCAGTAATTGTAATAACACCCTCTGAATTAATGCGCTGGCCACTCATTTTTAATAAACGTGCTTTGATATGATCAGGGAGGCTGGAGTTTTGACTGTCAAAGCGGAGCTGAATCGCTGTGGCCACTTTATTGACATTCTGCCCGCCAGGTCCACCGGAACGGATAGCCTTAAGTTCAAGCTCGTTTTCTGGAATTCTGAGAGGGGACAAACCGCTTTAAACCACCACTGAAGCCAGTGTACCCAGGGCTTGTATTTCGATATCTATTCTCTGTCCTTCATTTAGTACCAAATCTCTTTTTGAGGGACTGCCAGAACAGAAAATATCACCAGCTCCCACGTGGGTTATCATGGCATGCTCAAGCATATCATTAAAGCTGAAATTCATCTCTTTCAGTCGAGTATCAACCTCGGTGTGTCCATTCAGGCTGATTTGCATATCCATATTGAAACCATTGCCAATCTTTAAGGAATCAACCTGATCAGCAGTGACGAGATAGGGTCCCAGAGTGGTAGCCTGACCCAGGGCATAGCCAGTTTTCCCAGATGCTTTCTCCTGAACCGCGGTCCAGTTGTTTACAATGGTGTATCCGGCGATTTCCGGGTTCTCAGAACTTTTGCTGGTGGCTATGATGGCGGCGATTTCTCCCCGTGGTGAAAGCCCTCCCGGTTTGAGCTTTTGCTGGTGACCCAGAAGCGTCTGGGTTTGTCCAAAGTCAAAATATTCAGGGGACTCGTCCACAAAGGCCTTAAAAAAACGTATGCTGGGTGGATCAGGTATAGGAGGAGCAAAAACAATATCATCCTCAGCTAAAGCCAGAGGCCGACCATGGATTGTCCGACCCGTCGTATCGATATTTTTAAAAGCATCTTCAAGCTGGGAGAGGAGTGAAAAGGAACGCTGCCAATCTTCCAGGGCAAGTTTCATTGAGGAAGCCAGATTTAAATAATCCTGGGCATTACGATCTGCTTTCATCCAGAGAGATGCCCGCATGACATCAATGGCTTGCCCTCCAAGCGAAAAAGCCAAGCGGGGTTCCATGCTATAATCCAGCCCATAGGAGAGTAGTTTCATATTCATATCCTGTTCTAAATGCTCGTAAAAGATGCATCGCAAGTCATCAGGCTGAAAGAATTTTTAACAGAATAATTTGTCCTCATAGCTGTCCAAAACATTTGACACCTGTGGTACCACCAAGCCTAATTTCTTAATCCGTGGAAAGCAGCCTGCCGGGCATAGCTCAGAGAGCGAGGACTGGTATGAATCTGTGTCTAAAAAGCGTGTTAATCGCAATTAAAGAACAGTATATTTTTCGATATTTGCCAGAACGAATTGTTTTAGTTGAATTCAGGGGAAAATGATTGTGAGGAAGTATGAATAAAGCAGCCCTACTGCTCATAGATGTTCAGAAAGGTTTTGATAATCCTGTCTGGGGTCAGCGCAACAACCCAGAGGCAGAATCAAACATTGCAGCCCTTCTGACTGAGTGGCGTAAACATGCTGGATCAATCATCCATGTTAAGCATTGTTCTGTCTCTCCAAAGTCACCCCTTCATCCTGATCAACCAGGAAATGACTTCAAAGCTGAGGCCTCACCGCTCAGTGGTGAACCGGAATTTACTAAAACAGTGAACAGCGCCTTTATAGGAACAGGTCTAGAGGATTATCTACACCAACAGGGCTTGCACGCTCTGGTTGTTGTCGGTCTCACCACTGATCATTGTGTATCCACCTCAACCAGAATGGCAGCCAATCTGGGTTTTGACGTGACCCTGGTTTCCGATGCCACAGCAACCTTTGAGCGTACAGATACCATGGGTGCCCACATCACTGCTGAAGAGATGCACCGGGTGAATCTGGCCAGTTTAAATGGAGAATTTTGTGTGGTAAAAACTACCGCTGAAACGCTAGCGCTTCTGGATGGGAAATAGATGCCTGCACGAGATACAAAAATCAGGATTGCCAAACCCACGAGTGACCTGAAGACCATTAGCCAAATGTATGTGGATGGTCTGGGTTATGAGAAAATAGCATCGTTTGAGAACCATGATGGAGTTGATGGTATCATGATAGGCCATCCTCAACACCTGTATCATTTTGAATTTACTCAGCACAAAGGCGCTGACGTCCCATTCCCTTCTCATCCTGACAACCTCATCATTTTTTATATGCCTGACATAGCGAAGTGGCAGAAATGTTGTTCAAATATGCTGACCTCAGGCTTTATAGAGGTAAAGGCCAATAATTCATATTGGGATAAACGGGGAAAAACATTCGTCGATATAGATGGGTACCGAGTTGTTATTCAAAATCAGGAGTGGGATGACTAATGAAAATTAGGATCGCTGAGCGTATAGACCTGCCAGCCATTGTCAACATCTACAATCAGGCGATTTCAGCCCAAGCCACAGCCGCCCTTGAATTGGTTGCCGTAGAGGATAGACAAGCCTGGTTTGATGACCATCCCAGCGAGAAATATCCAATCATCGTCGCTGAATCTGATGGCAGTATATTGGGATATTTACATCTCAGCGCCTACAGACCAGGTCGTTCTGCATTGCAGTCAACAGCAGAGGTGAGTTATTTTGTTGATTATGAACACCACAATCAGGGAGTGGCCTCAGAGCTATTGGAAACCTGTATCAGAATGTGTCCCAGCCTTGAAATAAATACTATCTTTGCCATTCTCTTGGAAAACAATGCTGCCAGTATTCACCTGCTAAAGAAATATAAATTTGAACAGTGGGCACATCTCCCCGGGGTAGCTGAGATTGGTGGGATGAAAGTAGGTCAGGTATATCTGGGACGCAAAATTAATCAGGGATAAAGGGAATCTTTCAATGCAAAAATTATTTGTAGCGTTGATGTCCATTGTTTTTGTGAGCAGCTGCGTGAAAATACCCGAGGGGGTCAATCCCGTTTCAAATTTTGAAGTAGATCGATATATGGGCAAGTGGTATGAAATCGCACGCCTGGATCACCGATCTGAACGTGGTCTTAAAGCGGTTACCGCTGAATACTCCCTGAATCAGGATGGCGGTTTTGCTGTAAAGCATCGAGGTTATATGACCCGGCAGAGTGAGTGGCAGGAAGTGGAAGGTAAAGCATCTTTTGCAGGGCCAGAAAACATTGGTCACTTCAAGGTGTCTATTGTCCCTCCCTTTCCTGGATCCTACGCCATCTTTGAGTTGGACCCGGATTACCAATATGCCTATGTCTGTGGATCCAATACCTCCCGTCTCTGGTTGCTTGCCAGGACAACAGAGGTGGATCAGGATATCCTGGATGACTTTGTAGGTAAGTCTAAGGACCTGGGGTTTGATACTTCTGAACTGATTTATGTGCATCACTTTTAGTAGAAACCACAAGCAGGTTTGTGTAGCTGGGTTTGGAACAATATCCAAACCATTGCATTAAAATCGAAGTGTGACACAATCGAAAGCATTGTTTTGACATCAAGAGTTAGCAATTATACATGTTAAAGGATTTATATAAATGAATGTAGTACTTATCGCAGGAATAACACTCTTTGGATTAAGCCTGAGTGCCCTGGGAGCCTCTGTAGGTGAAGCAGCCCCTGATTTTAATATGCTTGACCAAGATGGAAAAGCTCACTCGCTTTCTGAATACAGGGGACAGCAGGTCGTGGTCTATTTTTATCCCAAAGATGACACACCGGGTTGTACCAAGGAGGCTTGTTCCATTAGGGATGATTTTGAACAGTTTACAAAGAATGGTATCAAGGTTTTTGGCGTGAGCTATGATGACAAGCAAAGCCATAAAAAATTTGCCGAGAAGTATGATATCCCCTTTTCCCTGCTTAGTGATTCAGACAAATCAGTATCCAAGGCCTATGGGGCCGGCGGTATCTTCTTTCCCTCCAGAAAAACCTATCTCATTAATGCAGCCGGCATTCTAATAAAAATCTATGAAAATGTAGATGTCACCACCCACGGTGCCCAAATCCTGGCAGACTTCAAGGGCATGGCCACCCCCGTTAAGGATTAAGACCTTATCATCACCCTAACACCCGACTTCAGTCGGGTGCCTGATAAAAACCCAAACCACGGAATACAACCAATGAACAAATCCACAAAAAATATATCAGTAGGCCTTACAACCCTCCTCCTGTCACTTTCAGCTTTCGCCAGCACTTCAATTGATGTAAAGAAAAGTACTGTGGAATGGTTGGGTAAAAAGGTGACCGGTCAGCATAGTGGTAGTCTTGATCTAATAAATGGCGACGTGACCATTGAAAAAGGTGAGATCATAAGTGGTCGTTTTGTCTTTGACATGACCAGCATCAAAGTTTTGGATATCAAAGATAAAAAATGGAACAAAAAATTAGAGCAACACCTTAAAAAGGATGACTTTTTTGGTGTGAACTTTTACCCGAAAGCGGTCTTTGATTTTAAGATAGCCACTCCCATTAAAGGTGCAAAAGCCGGCGAACCAAACTATCATTTCAAGGGGGATTTGACCCTCAAAGGTATCACTCACGCTCTAGACTTTGATGCCTATGTAGAATTGAAAAAATCAAGGGCTTATGCTTCCGGGCAAATCATTGTTGATCGGACCAAATACAATATTCGCTATAAATCGAACAAGTTTTTCGATGGCCTGGGTGATAAAACCATCTATGATGAGTTTTTAATAACATTTAGTGTCCAGACCAAGTAGTTATCTGAGCAGCCAAATACCCGATAGACCTCCAATTATCTAGCACCAATCAAGGGCATGATGTATCTTGGCCTGGTTTGATTATAGTCGAACCGAGGACATTCTGACAAAAGCAGCTACATTTCTTAGGGGGAAACGTGCTACTCAATCCAACAAAATATACTGTTGAACATAACGATCCACATTTTCAGAAGATCATAGAAAAAACAATTCAATTTTTTGAAGACAAGGGCCTGGATCGTGTCACAGATGACGATCGCCAGAAAAGATGGTATGCTGACTTTCTTGAGTTCATAAAGAAAGAGGAAATATTTTCAGCCCTGCTCACACCCCAGGGGCTTGGTGGCGAAAATTGTCGCTGGGACACCTGGCGTATTGCCCACTTCAATGAAATTCTTGGTTTCTATGGCCTGGCCTACTGGTATACCTGGCAAGTGAGCATCCTGGGACTGGGTCCCATCTGGATGAGCAAGAATGCAGCACTGAAACAGCAGGCAGCCGCTTTGCTCAAAGACGGAGAGGTGTTCGCCTTTGGTCTGTCTGAAAAAGAGCATGGAGCCGATATATATTCGACTGGCATGTCTTTGACTCCCCAGACAAACGGGAATTATCTGGCGAATGGGTCCAAATACTATATCGGCAATGGAAATATAGCCAAGATGGTGTCCACATTTGGTAAGATGTCAGATTCCGGTGATTATGTAGTTTTTGTGGCGAATTATCAGCATGAAAAGTATACCTGCGTAAAAAATGTGGTGAACAGCCAGAACTATGTCGCGGAGTATGAGCTAAGTGAGTATCCAATTGACGAGGGGGACATTCTCCATAAGGGCCAGGAGGCCTGGAACGCCGTTCTGAATACAGTCAATATCGGGAAGTACAATTTGGGCTGGGCTTCTATCGGTATGTCTACCCATGCTTTCTATGAAGCTATCAATCATGCTTCACACCGTGAGCTTTATAACATGTATGTCACCGACTTTTCCCATGTGAAGCAGATGTTTGTGGATGCTTATGCGCGGTTGGTAGCCATGAAACTGGTGGCATTACGAGCTGCTGACTATATGCGTGTGGCGTCCAGCGATGACAAAAGATACCTTTTGTATAATCCAGTGGTCAAAATGAAAGTGACAACACAAGGCGAAGCTGTTGTTGACCTGCTTTGGGATGTGATTGCAGCCAAAGGATTTGAGAAAGACACTTTTTTTGATATGGTGACACGAGATATCAGGGCGCTTCCCAAATTGGAAGGCACTGTGCATGTAAACATTGCTCTCATTCTCAAGTTTATGGCGAACTATTTTTTCAAGCCGCAGGCCTATCCCGCAGTTGAACAACAATCCCAGGCCACAAACGATGATTTTCTGTTCGACCAGGGTCCCGCCCGAGGTCTTGGAAAAATTCGTTTCCACGATTACCGTAAAGTTTATGGACCGGTTCAACTTCCCAACGTGAAGATTTTCAAAAAACAAATTCGTTTACTGAAAACCCTACTTATGCTAGCCAGGCCGGATGAACAACAAGGCAAAGACATTGATTTCCTCATGGCCCTGGGTGAGCTGTTTACGCTGGTTGTTTATGGCCAGCTTGTACTGGAAAACGCCAGAATCTATGCTGTTGAAGATGATACAATCGATCAAATTTTTGACTTCATGGTGAGGGATTTTTCCAAGCACGCCCTGCAGTTGTATTCCAAAGCAAGCAGCACGAGGAATCAAATGCGATTCTGTTCAAGGATGATAAAAAAGCCAGCCGCTGACAAGGCACGTTTTATGAGGGTTTGGGAGAATGAAATCTATCCCTTAAAAGATGAATATGTCATGCAGGCCTAGCTTTTGAAAGGCGAGGAGAAGTGTGGTGGCTTAGGCTTGCCAAACAAGCTCAGTGTGACATCTCAGGGGCCGGCTCTCCCAGGACATTGAGCTGCCTTATGTGCAGACTGAAAAATTGATTTAATGTGTCTATTTCTCGTTTATCTGATTAATATCGGACGTTTCCGATCGTTTTAACAGAGCCAAGACCTGACTGGAGGTGCGTTATGGATTTAAATATCGCAGTTTTAATCGATGGTGATAACATCCCATCTGCCCATGTAAAAGAGATGATGGAAGAAATTGCCAAGTATGGTAATCCCACCATAAAACGAATTTATGGCGATTGGACCAAACCGAATCTCTCGAAATGGAAGAACCTCCTGCTGGAAAATGCTATCACCCCCATTCAGCAGTATGGCTATACCACAGGTAAAAATGCCACCGATTCCGCCATGATTATTGATGCCATGGACATTCTTTATTCAGAGAAGGTGAATGGCTTTTGTCTGGTTTCCAGCGACAGTGATTTTACGCGATTGGCCACGCGACTCAGGGAAGCCGGTATGAAGGTCTTTGGTATTGGTGAAAAGAAAACGCCCCAACCCTTTATCGTAGCCTGTGATCGCTTTATCTATATTGAAATCCTGAAAAACCTGGCTGATGAAAACGAATCAGAAACCACCAAGGACAAACAGCCCAAAGCCAAGAACATTGATAAGGTTACGCCAAGAGTCATCCGCTTGATCTCGTCCACCGTCTCTGACCTGGCTGACGATGATGGTTGGGCATTTCTGGGTGATGTGGGAAATTTGTTGCAGAAGAAACAACCCAACTTTGACTCCAGAAATTATGGCTTTATAAAGCTTACCCCGCTTATTAAATCAACGGATAGGTTTGATATTGATATGCGTGAAAGCCCCACAGGACGTTTCAAGCTCATCTATATAAAGAACAAAGATCTCAACCATCGTGGAAATAGATAAACGAAGTAAAACCACAGAGGAAAATCATGAGAATTAAATTATCGTTATTTCTTGCCGTCATCTTTTTAGTGGGTTGTGGTAAAAACTTCCAGGAATATGAACATTTAACCACCCCAGAAATCAGCGAAAAGGTAGCGCAGAAAATGTTGGTCTACGAGGCAGTGGGCGATCCCAATGAAACCGTGGGCAATGCTTTTGGTGCCTTATTCTCGACTTTCTTCAAGCTAAAAAAAGATCATGATATGGACATGACAGCTCCCCGGGCGCGTTGGCCCAAGCCAGCTGATACACCCAAGGATCAATGGCTGGGTATTTACGGCATGCCTGTAGCTGAGAGCGTTATTGAAATACCTGACGAGATTTTAAGTAAATATCCTGAACTCAAACTGGAAACCTGGGAATATGGAGAGGTCGCAGAGATTCTACACATTGGATCCTATGCCACCGAAAACCCCACGGTTGAGAAATTACATCAGTTCATCACCGAGAGTGGCTATGAAATCGTGGGTCCACATGAAGAAGAGTACCTGAAGGGTCCGGGTATGTTTGGCAAGGGGAATCCGGATAAATACCAAACTATCATTAGATATCCAGTTGCCAGGGTGGTGCCACCGGAAGAGAATATTCAGGAAAGCGCTACAGGAGAAGAGCTCAAAGAGTAGTCCGAAACAGGGTCCGCTTTAAGCCGTCGCCAGACTCATTTTTGATCGAAGTGCTTCAGCACCCGCAAGGCTCTTAAAGTATTCCAGCGACTGGCCTGGCCTGTTTTCTCCATGTCAAAGTGAGTTTGTCCGGGATGTTTTGATTGTACCGGCCAGCGACCATTCCGTAACCGCTTCTTTTCTAAAATATCAAGTGCATCCTGCATTCTGGGATCATAGCTAATTCCAGCAGCTTGTAAATAATCAAGCGCCCTCAAAATATCATACTTCCAGCGGGAGGGGTAAGACAGCATTAACATTTTCCGGTCAATTATTTCACCGGTTCGATGTGATCGAAACAGTTTATGCTTCAATAAAAACTCAACACAATCTCGCTCTACCTCCTGAAGTTCTTCCAGCCGATAGCTATAGCCACTGTTGGAGTATTCTCTGATGCCTTCTAGAACAGAAATGCTTGAATGGACTGAACTATGTGTTGCTCCCTTGAAATTGGAGTTGCAGTTGAATCCACCATCTTGCATATGTTCTGTGAGCAAGAAATCGATGATAGATTTCAAAGCCGCTGCTGTCATCCCAAAATAGCTGGCATAATTCAAAAACATCCCATTCACACAAACATCACACTTCTGCTCAGCTCCAAATGGAGATATCCCACCATCTGATCCTTTGAGGGTCTCTAAAACCTGTGAAATTGATGCTCGTATCAGATGATTGTTTGGAGATATACACAGGTTTTTCAAGTCCAGAATCGTGTAATGCGTAGAAATCCATTTGGGCTGATAGAAACGTTGACCCCAATGTCCTTGACGCTTTCGACATTCCAGGAATTTGGCGCCCCAGCCTTCAGTTGCTATACGATTCTGAAGGGCTGGTTTTTCGATGCCCAGTAAATCACGGTGTACTTGATACTGAATAGCTACATCACCTTCGAGCAGCCATTTTATCAGCTGATCCATATCAATTGCCCCTTGTGAATCATGACGTTTCCAGGGTGCATTGAACCCCCCGCTCTTTTAAATAATGCTCAACGCGCTTCCAGCACCCCGCCTCGGCACCTACGAACTCGGGAGGACTGATCCCTTTTCGAGAATAATTACCTTCAAGCACTAATCGGGTAACTGCAGTACAGGTATACCCCGTGGTCTTTGCCATTGAAAGCGTGTCTGTCGTGGGATCGTATTCATCATACATGTTGTATGTGAATGTCACCCGTTTCCCGGCCTCTACACCAGAAAGTATCAATTTCATGACGGTGAGATCAGCCTCGCCAGGCTCGTATTTCCAAAGCGGGACAAGCAATGCCGATGTCACATCGATCGGCCGTACCGAACCACCCTTCACCTGAAGGGGGTTCATGTTGAAGAATCCAGACTCCATGAAAATGCGCATTTGATCTACGTGTCCGGGATAGCGCAGGGTCTTCTCAAACATGTTGGGTATATCCATTGTGCGTATCAGTGTTCTGAGTCCATCAGAGTTGAGACAGGCCAGGGTGCCGATCTTATCGATATCAATGGTCATGGTTTCAGAGAGCATCGGTTTTACGACCACCTCTCCATTCTCAACCATCCGGCTGGTTTCAGTATACTCCTCTAGCACCTCCAGGACGGGGAAAGGCGATTTATACTCAAAAGGTACCTTCCTCGACTTTGGAATACCACCAACGTAGCATTCATAACGATTAACTTTCATTTTGCTTGTGTGATATCCCAGAATGATGTTGGCCATGCCTGGAACAACCCCGCAGTCCACCACAGCGGTGACTCCATTAGCCTGCGCCAGATCGTCCAGCCCGAAGGGGTCCTCCTGGAAATACGAGATGTCTACGATATTTTTACCGGCGCGAATGACCGTTTCGAGCATGGCGTATCCGATGGAGTAAGGCACTGCACCGATAACGATGTCCGCATCTGCAACGGCGCGTGTGACGCCCTCTGCGGTGGAGAGGTCTTCTACACGGATCTGGATGGGATGTTCTTTTGCCAGACTTTCCAGGACCGCCTGGTTGACATCCACCGAGATGACTTCGTAGCCAGGATGCTTACTTAGATCAATAGCCATGTGCTTACCCACAGCCCCACAGCCCAGAACGACTATTTTACTCAAAGCGGTCTCGCTTTCTGTCTAATACTTCTAGCAGTTCACATGCATACATAAGGGTGTTGTTTTTCTACGCAATAGCGACTGTTTCTGGTCCAATAGGGTTCACTCGGCCTGCAGGTTAAAATACACTAAATTATTTTCAGGATGTCTTCTAAGGGTTTCCGCTGTTTGTTAGCCAGTTTTTTATAGCCTTTATTTTGATATCCTAAAGGCGTGATCGAATAGACCACTTCATTTTCTTTGAGTGAAATTGCCTCAGACAGCATTGTTGGGTCATATGCTTCAATCCAACAGGTACCTACATTTTCATATTCTGCTGCCAAAATGATATGATCCATGACGATTGCTAAATCGGTTTCAATTGAATTATAGCCATCATACGATCGGACCCAGGACCTTGATTTGTCCCCAACAATTATCAGGACATGAGGGGCATTTTGAAACCATGGTTGCCGATAGCAGGGTCGTATTTCTGCGAGTTTCTCCGGCGATGAAACTAGCAAAAAGGTCCAGGGTTGCCTGTTGGATGCGGACGGGGCTAATCTGCCGGCATTCAAGATTCGATTTAAAACAACCCCGTCAATAGTCCTGGCGGGATCATAATCTCTGACACTTTCTCGATGCTTCACCAAATCATAAAAATCCATCATATCCTCAAGCATAATTTTAAGTTCGATTTAACATAATGTAGATACTAATTAATATCTAAAGCAAAGTAGACGGGCCTGGGTTAGCTACTCTTTTCATGCAGCCCCAATTTACTGTCGTTGAAACCAAAGAAGATCAGGAAAAAGGCTAGTATAAGATCTTGAAGTGCTATGGGGACATTCAGCAAGAGGTATTCACTTGTCAAGACATCCATGGAATCAAAAAGGACGAGAAGACTTGCAATTCCCGATACGAAGGCTCCCAAGAAACCCAGTAATGATATCCATCTCGGGATAATTTTATATTGAAAAGCGATGAAAGAAAAAATGAAAACAGCGATGTTATTAAGGAGAATCATAACGACATGGTTTGCATAATCTCTGGTACTCTTCAGTATTTCGCCAATGAGTACGTACATCGAGAAATTTTCCGAACTACCCTCACCATACTCTTTGCTCAAGGCTATGAACGCGATTATTAATATAGTACCGAAAATATTGAACACCTGGGCCACAGACTTAAAGACCAGATATCCATAAGATATCTCCGTATCAAATTTGACGATCACATTGAAGATCATGATTGCGATAGTGATGTATGTAAACGCCAGGAGTAGTTGTGAAACCAGAGCTATTTTCACAGTTGAAATGTTGTCTGCCACTGTGCCAAGATATTCATCACTATCAATCGATGGTTCAATACTAAGAACTCCAAAGACGAAGCTGCAAATAATCAGTATGCCGATAATGATGGATTGTTTCCTTAGCTTGCTCATGCTTCTCCCCTAGTAAAAGGACCTATCTTAATTAACACCGCTCTGAGCCTGAGCAGACCGGCACGCTTAAAAGTAATACTTAACAGTCAGGCTATGGTTAAGAATGGTATCAGTTGATAAACTACCCCATGAAATCTCAGAAACCTGAAGTGTATAAATAATTGATTGTTCCGCAACTTTGGCATCAAACAAAAACTCAACCCCCATGCCTAGCCCTTGCTTAACCCCCTGGCCATTGAAAACATACTTCTGATCGTTTTCTATTATATCTGGATAAGCATACTGATCTAAGTGACCACTCAAGGAAAATGACTCATAGAACGCACCACAATAGTACAGCACACTTCTATGAAATCTATAACCGAAGAGGAGGTTTGACCGCAGGGAGTTCAAGCGCCAATCATATTCGGCTACTATTTGATCTGAACCAGGCCGATCGGACTTGGTGAGTTCACGAGAATTCGAAGTAAAGTTGTATCCAACTGACAGGGTCATGCTTTTATTACCAACAGTTGATGCTTCACGCCCTTCGCCGAATAATTGAGACCGCAACATAAATCCACTATAAATACCATATGATAGTTCAAACCGCTTCAAGACAGCCACCCCCAAATGAGGTGAAAGACGGAGAGATGGTTTTCCAGTTCGCAATTTTGGATTGTTAAATGTGGGTGGATCAGCAATACCATCAGGGATGATGACAATTTCATTGGGGCGATTTATGGTAAATCCCGGGGAAACCCCACGAGACTTGCTGGAAAGTTCAGGTGGTTCCAGTCGAGCAGAATACAGGGGGACGGTAATTGGTGCCTCGTGTGAACATGAAAGCAATACAGACACCAGCATGACCGCCATAGCTAAGCCCTTCATCTCACGACGCGGACGAGTTGCATTACCAGGGTGTATCTTAAAGGTCATAGCCAGGCCTTTATTGGCGGGATGATCATTTATTTTTTACCTATTCCCAGTTTAGAATCTAATGTCTCTGTTTCTAGAATACTTTGATTGTATTTTTGTATAGCTGTGTCCAGCTCCCTATTCATATCAAATAGACTTTGTAACATTTGAAAGTAGCTATATAAGGAGTAGCTAAATGTCCCCGTGAACAACGCGATGCCAACAGTTTCGTTAGTTTTTTCTCCAATTAGGATGCTGGCCGAGAACCCTACCACAAACCCACCTGCCATCTTGGCAGAGTACAGGTAATATTCTTTCTTATTGCTTCGATAATTAACAGCATGCATAGAGGAAAGCTCACTAGTTGAGAGGGTTCGCAACAATTCTCGTTCATCTATTCGAGTATCTCCCAGCTTGTATAATGGTCCAATAAGTGGCAACCTTCGAACGGAAATTGTATCTCGTTCAGTCTGAGAAAAGCAGTCTATACCATTTAGAGAGACGATTACCATAAAAAATATTAGTATTGATTTCAGTTTATTCAATTCTGGATCTTCCCGAAGCAGGCTTGCTTTGTTCAATAAGTGCATCTATCCACTTCATTTTGTACTTCCCCTCGAGAGAGTCAGCTCTCCATCAAGTTACTTGCTTATTTATATTATGAAAATAAACAGCCAATAGAATAGCTAGCGCCAAACTAATCGGACCCCAGGCGATTGGGCCGGTGGGGATGAAAATTGTGGTCACAAAACTAAAAGCGCTCAGGAATGAGAGAACGGCGTAGGAAATGAACAGCCAACGGATTGAATTATTGAGTAATGAAGCGGAAAAAAGAGGCGCCACAAAGGCTGCTGCCAGTGAAGAGAAAATGCCCCAACCTAAAACTTCCAGGGCTAACATCACTGAGCCATCGGCATAGGGTAAAAAGCGTGTCAAATCAGCAGGTAAATCTGGCAGACTTTGCTGGACCACAGTAAGCTGAACAAACCGATTGATACTCACGGTGGCGGCAAACAAAATGATAAAACTGACACCCACCGACCCCAGCACCTTGTTTTTTTCCTCATTTACAAAACGGATAGCAATAAATAGAATGACCAGCCCCGGTACAGTGAGAAACGTGATAATACCACTGGCCAACTGCACGAATTGAGAAGGCGGTACCAAGCCATCACTTGCAATGGCATAAATCAGCACGAAGAGATATGACACTCCAAGAATAGCCCAATAGACTGAGGCCCAAAAACCTAACTGACTAGCGATATTCTTTTTCATATTTCACACCTATATCTTCTATTAATCTCGTGCACCTACCGCTCTAAGCTTGCCAGTCTACGTTCCTGGGGAACTACGACCAGCGGGCCTGTCGGGGTTAGGCATACTTTATTTACCTGGGATGACACACCGAAAACCAATCCAATGCATACGTACGGAAGAAGGTGATAAGCCCTTGCGATAGGCTGTACGAACGTGCCAGTTTGGGTCATACCACGATCCACCTCTCCCGATTTTCAATGTTCCAATATTAGGACCTTGTGGATTCTTTGCAGGGGAGATTGCATAATAGTCCTGAGCCCACCAATCACCAACCCACTCGTGAACATTTCCAACCATATCTAAAGCACCACACCAGCTGGCCCCATTGGGGAAACTTCCAACCGGCGCCCACCTGGTATAACCATCATTAAAGGCTGTATCTTTTCCTTGATTATCAAAGGTAAAACTCGAATCACGATAATTCACATTCCGTCCGTTAAATTCATTACCCCAGGGATAAATTGAACTTGCCGGTCCTCTGGCCGCATACTCCCATTCAGCTTCTGTCGGCAATCTACCTCCAACCCACTTGCTATATGCGGCTGCACCATACCAGGACACTTCAATAACCGGATAGTTTTCATAGCCGGTTTTTGGGGTGAACATTCCATTGATCTCATCGATATAACCGTAAACTACGCCTCTATGACCGGCACCCGGTTCAAGCCAGGCGATGCCTGCCTCACTTTGGTTTCCTTTTGCATTAAGAAATTTGCAAAACTGAGCATTTGATACTTCGGTTTTGTCTATCCAGAATGCGTCTACAAGGACCTCGTGTTGTGGCAATTCGTGATTATACTGGCGACGCTGGCAGTACTTGTCACCGCCATACATCTTTCGGCATTCTTGCATGGCTTCATCTAACTGTTTATTGCTACTACCCATTTTAAAGCTACCGATGGGTATATAGACCATTTCCATTCCATCGATTTCACGGATTTGAATTGTCCCCAGATCAGGTATGTCTGCGCTTTCTTGAGCAAGCACATCGAAAACAATAAATAAAAGCAAGCCCACTATTATTTTCATTTTGGCGTCCTTAATATTGAGCACAATTTATTTTAATATGCTTAACGTTTTATAGGGTACCCAACTCAAAAGTGCTTGGGTTTGCGCCATCTGGCTTCGACCGCACAAATCTAAGGGTAAACTGCCTTATGTTTAGTATTTCAATCATATTTTTCAGTCAGCCTGCCAGGACGTAGCCCAAAGAGTGCAGATTGGCTTTTGTTGGGGTGCTAATTTCTTGCATATGTACGCTGGAATCCATCATAATAGTTATCATCAAGTATTAGCGTATCATCGCTCAGAAAGGAGTATTTGAAAGCAATTAGCGTATCTACATACACGACAGGTACCGTATCTGTGTTGAAGATTGTTACATCTCTCCCCAGCATATACTTCACTCTATAAGGAAAGTAAGGATTATCATACCATGATAAATAGCCGTCGCGAGAGAATACAATTCTTGATTCTTCGCCAGTCGATTCAGGTGTAAATTCCTCACCTGAAATACCACCCACCGCTTTTACCCAGTGCCAAATATCTGCAATTCTCTCTTCATCAGAATCATATTCAATCTCAATAGGCTCATCACACGCAAAAAGCACAAGAATTAGGATTAACCCAGGACGAATAAACTTTTTCATGCTATTCCCTATGATTGACGCCCTAACG
>JABIFG010000299.1 GCA_018650795.1 Fidelibacterota bacterium | reverse complement strand
TATTCATGTTGATGAAAATTGAGTCTCCTCCGACAGTAGCAAAGTTCGTAAAATGGATATTTTATACAGTAAATTCTATAAATGCAAAACGTGACTAACAGGAGGTTGCGCGAAAAAAGCGCTATATAAGGGCGGGAAAACACCCAGAACTAAGCGTATAGGCCACTAAAGTCACTAAAACTATTATTTTATAGACTATCTTATTATGTCACCGCATATCGTTGGATATGATAAGATATGATTGTATATGATATGCTATCACTTTAAAGGCGCACTAATAAGGAGAAGTTATGATACTGGTAGTAGGGAGTGAGAAAGGGGGGACGGGTAAAACCACTATATCAACTAACTTGGCTGTGATGATGGCGCAGAATAGCGAGGGTGGGGTGCTACTGGTTGATTCAGACCCACAGGGCAGTGCGATGGAGTTTAACAATGTGCGTGATGAAGAGGGGCACTCACCATCGATGACCTGTGTGAAGATTACGGGTAAGAGCGTGGCCAGTGAGATTCGTAAGTTGTCACCAAAGTTTGATCATGTTGTTATTGATGTAGGAGGGAGAGACACAGCTGCTTTGCGGTCGGCGATGGTGATTGCAGATGTGTTAATTGTGCCATTTCTTCCGAGCCAATATGATGCTTGGAGTCTTGAGCATATGGATAGCTTGATTGAAGATGCGCAGGGTTTCAATCCGGATCTAGCACCGTTACTGGTGATGAACAAGGTAGATACCAATCCTCAGATCAAGCTGGCAGATGAGGCTAGGAAGTTTGTGAAGGATCTGAAGAACCTGAAAATGGAGGATCTTAGGCTGGCTAACCGTGTTGCGTTCAGGAGATCAGCAGCAGAAGGGCAGACGGTGAATGAATTGACGAAGAAAGATCCCAAGGCTGCAGGGGAGTTGCTGAGGGTTTATGATGAGGTGATGAAGAATGCGTAAGAGTGCAGCTAAGAAAGAAGAAGACCTAGATGCGTTTCTAGATGGTTCAGCGGCGGCGCAAGTGGATAATTATCCGACAGGTGCTGACTTGCACCAGTTTGTTCGTAGGATGGATTGGCCTGTTGATGGGAAAGTTCCGTCACCGAGTTTGGCAGATGGTAGTGATGTGTTATCAAAACAGGTGATAGTCCGTGTGCATGAGAATATTTGGAATAGTATTGATCGGCATACTAAAACTATTGGTGTGAGTAAGGCGAAGTGGCTTACTCATGCAATATTGAAATTGATGGAAGAAGAGCAGTTGGAGGCATTTGGGAAGAGGGGTGAGTGATCAGCAGAAAGAGTCGGTTAATACCAGGCTAATTCTAAGATAAGTTTTAGATGATTGTGTTGTCCGTTGATTAGCACGCCAGCTACTCCATCGGCACTGCACAAACAGACGCGCAGCACCACTTCCGTAACTGGCTCTGTGCAACAGTTCAGCGGAGTCAATATTCATTCCGCTGCCACCCACACAGATACAAACTGAAAACAGCACTCAGCTTGTATCTGGCAGTTGGCAACTCCATTCCTGGGCTCTGCCCAGACCCGCGATAATCCAACCTGTGAGTAGGGCGGCAACTGGCCGCAGCGTGTTACCCCTTCCGTTCACCTCGCAGCTGGCGGCAAGTTACATAATGTGGCATTACATGCAATCGCTCGACAAGCTCGCGACTGTGCGCCATCGCTTTGCTTGGCCATGCAACAAACATTATGCAAAATGCCGCCAGCTACTTCGGTTCACTACAGGGGTAACACACTGCTATTGTGTGGTTTTGTTGGTGTTCAGAGAGGCCGGTAACAAAAGCCATACTGCGTATCGCTTTTGTTACCGGCTAACATTGTGCTATACTATAGGATATGTGCGTTAGGAGCTAACAATGTTGATTGATGATAATTCAGAACTGATCTATGTGAGAAACTGGATCAGCCGCAAGATTAAATTGGATGATGAATTTCCCTATCTGTTTGATGATGCAGCAATTGGGGATGGTGACTGGTATTCAAAGGTTAGTGAGGCACGCTCGACTTGGGAAGAGATCGAGAGTTCTAATCGTTTCGCGGTAGAAAAGTGGTGCAATACTCACCTTGATGAAGCTCAACTGGTACAGATGGGTAGTGCTGTTCGTAATGCCAAGTGGCGTGAACGAAACAAGTCACGTGATGGGGTGAAGAAAATTAACCTTGATTATCAGGCGTGGGTGATCTTGAGTGAGTTGGCTAAACATGATGGTGTCACATTGTCTGAGGCTATTATTTCACGTTTAGAAGCAGAATATTTTCGGCTTTGTTAATCGCTGTAGCAATAGCGTGTCTATCCGCAGGGCGATCTTTAAGATATGCGGGGAGGCTCAACTCGCGCTATGCGACCTAAGC
>JABIFG010000298.1 GCA_018650795.1 Fidelibacterota bacterium | reverse complement strand
GTACCTGCAAGCCCCTTGACCGTGATCCCACGTACTGCAATCTTCTTCACCAGTTTCTGATTATAGGCATCCAGTGCATCCAGCCGATGAATCTTATTGTGCTGGGTCTTATGGGTAGCTGAGTAGCGCAAGATGAACAGCGGATTGAACTCCACCAACGAATCCAGTGTTCTGCCCCCCTCCATCTTCTGCGGTTCATCCAGAATCAAAATCGGACAGTTCGCTTTGATCACATCAATCGGGCGACGACTCTGAAAATCATCCAGCTCCACATAGATCCGCCGATTATCCTTACCCCGTGCATTAAACGCCTGCACATTGATCACCATGATGTTGATCCCCGCATCGGAAGAGAAGCTCTCCAGATTGTGCAGCTGCTTAGAGTTGTAGATAAAGAACTTCGCCCTCTTCTGGTAACTCTCCTGAAAGTGGTCTGCGGTGATCTCCAGCGACTTGTAGACCCCTTCGCGAATGGCGATACTGGGCACCACGACAATGAACTTGCTCCAGCCAAAGCGCTTGTTCATCTCAAAGGCGGTTTTGATATAGCAGTAGGTCTTTCCTGTGCCGGTCTCCATCTCTACATCGAGATTGATTGAGGAGACCTTGCTCTTCACCAGTTCAACCGACTGCGGAAGGTTCTGCTGTCGCTGCACCGCCTGAATATTCTCCAGCAGCTGAGACTCTGCCAGCATCAGATCACTGTTCTTGAAACCAGAACCCTCTGCAAACAGGGCGTGCTGGTGCTGTCTATGCGCACCTGTTTCCACCTGACCGGGATCAATCCGGTAGCTGATACCCGTGTCATTGGGCTGCCCCTTGAAGCACTCCACCACCGCCTCAACGGCGCGTGTCTGATAGGGCTGATTCTTGAATTTAAACTTCACTGCCCCCTCCCTTCTTTATAGAGGCTTCCAGCACCTGTAACGAGTGATCAAAGTCACTCTCAAACAGACGATCTTGCACAATACGATATTTTTCAAACTCACTTTCCGCGTGAGCCTTGGCAAGTTCCGCCGTTACCTTGCCCGCATCCTGAAGAATCTCCCTATCCCAAAGCTTGAGGAATCCGCTTAATCGTTCTTCCCAATCTGCCATGGTCATGGGAATACGCCGCATCGCCTGGAGTTCTGCCATATCAAGATACGCCGAAACAATCCGCTGCATTTGAGCCAGCTCGAAATCGGAAAGGTAGTTCTTGGCGATAGAGACATCGTATTGATGAATTTTTCCTTGTGGCGCACCGTCCCAACTGGTTAACCCCATATTCTCCTTCTGATGATCCGCACGACTGACGATCACTTCGGCTGCCGTATTACCATGAATCGCATAGTGCATCTTATTTTGGACTGCGGCAAAAAAACGCCTTGTTGTAGTAGCAGAGAGGTCATAGTCCAGTGACGAGGCGTATATATCGGTGATTTTCTGGTAGAACTTGCGTTCTGAAAGTCGGATCTCCCGAACTTTTTCAAGTTGTCGCTCAAAATATTCGTCGTTCAGGATGCTTTTGCCGTGCTTGAGGCGCTCGACATCCATTGTCCAGCCTTGAATCGTATAATCTTTTACGATCCGGTTGACCCACTTGCGAAACTGCACCGCACGTTCATTTTCAATTTTGAAGCCAACCGCGATAATCACCTGAAGGTTGTAGTGCTCCACTTCACGCTGCACCTCCCGCTTACCTTCGGTTTGAACGATTAAGTATCTCTTAACAGTTGCCACGCGCTCCAACTCATTATCGGAAAAAATACGTTTCAGATGCTGGTTGATTGCCGGAACAGAGACATCATACAGGGTTGCCATCATTTTCTGCGTCAGCCAGATGTTTTCGTTCTCATAGCGCATTTCAACACTGGTTTCAGAACTTCCACCAGCAGCCGCAAAGATCAGGTACTCAGCCGCCGAAGAGCGGACCGTTTGAGTGCTACTCTTTGTCAATCTCGGTTGATTGGTGTCGCCCTGTGGTTCCTCACTCATATCGTCTTGACCTCGGTATGAGGCGACATCAGCTTGAAGATCTGCTCGACATTAATTTTTACGCTGTCATCCTTGAACCCTGCATCGCGGAAAACCACGCGCAGTGGTTTGCGCTGGGCAAGTTCTTTGCAGAACACTTCTGTGATTTGACCCTCCTTGATAAAACAGGCTGCCAAGGCATTACCATCAACAAAG
>JABIFG010000297.1 GCA_018650795.1 Fidelibacterota bacterium | reverse complement strand
TCAGCATTCGGAATGGGTGCGGTTGGAACGATTAAATCATTGGGTAGTGGACTGAAGTACGTTGGTGCTGAGAGCCTTGGCGAGACTATAGAGTCGTGGGGCGAGGAGACCAATCAAGAGATTTATGAGGATCTATCAGACGATTCTCGGGAGGCGCTGAATACTCCACTCACGGTCGAGGATGAAGGATCCATGACTGGTGCCGGAGTCAACCCAGAGGCTGGGTGGGAAGATTTCTTTATGGGTGCCATGCAGGGTGCAGGGTCTGCTGCTACTTCGATTGTTATGGGAGGGCTACCAGCTGCGACTGTTAAAAAAGGTGCGCTCAAAGGTATGGAGTGGTTCGCTAGGAGAGGGAGCCGTGAAGCCAAGCAGATGATCAGGGAAGGTGCTGATCCCAAGAAAGCTGCAGAGCATGTACTCTCGAAATACAAAATCGGGAAATACTCAGTGCCTGACAAGGCCGCTGGTGCTGTGGGTGCGGCAATAGGCTTTGGTGGTTTTGGGGCTCTGAGCGAGGGTGGTGGTGCCGCTGCTGAAGCAGAAGATGCAGTAGCAAGGATGGCTTCAAGTGACCTGAACAAGATTGAGCGTTTTGGCGAGATATACCATCAAATCGTTGAAGCAGATCCCAATTTACAGGATTTGCCCGTACCCCAGAAACATAAGATAGCCCACACTCTTTATGCCCGTGAACAGGCTGACCGTACTTTTGATGATATGGCATTGAAAGGTGGGCTTGTTGCTACTGTTGCTGGGCCAATCATGCAGCGTGCAATGGTAGGTAAATCACTTAATGCCGGGCGTGGTTTTGCCGGTGGTGTTGTAGCTGAAGGGGTTGAAGAGGGGTTCATTGGCGGCGAGACCCAAATGAATGTCAATATTGCTACAGATCGCCCAGAGGATGAAGGTATTGCACAAGCAAGAGCGGAGGGAGCTGTTCGTGGTGGTATGGGTGGTGGTATGGCATCTACTCCAGGTGCTGTAATCAGCGCTTATCGTAACCGCAACTCCAAAAAAGATCAGGATACTACACCAGCACCAGAAGAGCAGGTTCAAACAGTGGAGCCTGTAGCTGAACAAGAGCAGGAGCAGGAGCAGCCATCACAGCAGTACGTGGTCTCCCCTTTCAATGGTAAGTTTTCAATAATCGATAAGCAGCGTGGCCGCTTAGTCGATGAATTTGCAGATCAGGAGACAGCCATTCAGTACGCCGATGATCTGAACAGTGGTGGCCAGCGAAGCTCTGCCCGTTTCATTCCTCAGCAGAGAGAGAATGGTTGGGTGGTGACCGATAAGGAAACTGACTCCGAGGTTTACGTCACGGAAGATGATCAGCTGGCAAAACTCTATGCGCAGGATCTCAACCGGAAAGCCAAAGGGTGGCAGAAAGGTAACCCTGTTGGTGAAGCCGAGGGGAAAACAGATAAGTTCGTCTTTGATGGTGAGCACATCCCCGCCCAGCAGCCTACTCGAATGGAGCCACATCAGTCGCCAGAGCCAATCGATGGAGCTGTTGCAGGTCGTGATATTGGACCGGTAGCCACCACTGGGATTGAGCCATTCATCTATCAGGGGGAACATATAGCAGCAGAGCAACCAGCTGAGACCCAATCTCTACCAACAGAGGCAATAGATGGTAAGGTAATTGTGAGCGGGTTTGCTGAGATTAGTGATCGAGCACTAAAAGACCCTCATACACTTCCCCTGTTTAGCCAAGCCATAAAAGCTTACCGGAGTGGTGACATAGGCAAAGCAGCACATGACCTGAAATACCTACAGGGTTATTTCCAGCAGCAGGCCGACCAGCAGAATTTAAAGGTTGATGGTCAAGAA
This sequence comes from Fidelibacterota bacterium, assembly GCA_018650795.1. Taxonomy (GTDB): domain Bacteria; phylum Fidelibacterota; class UBA8477; order UBA8477; family JABMPR01; genus JABMPR01. Next base: position 1,334 of record JABIFG010000297.1, on the reverse strand, counting down.
GTAGAGCTGGAAGTGGGGCCAATTGAGGTTTTGGGGCCTGTTGAGGAGCACCCAGCACCAGAGCAACAGCCCACAGATATGCAGATACCACCCTACGATACCCCTCCTCTCAAGATAGCAGAGAAGAAGGCGGAAACTGCGCGGGAGTCACTGAAGAGTCTGATTGGTGACAGTGCGCCAGAGTCAGTCGAGATCACTCTTCCAAATGGAAACAAGGAGTCTGGAGATCGGGTAATGAAGCTGATCGAAGACTTGGCTGCAGTGGGCAATGATGGCAGTGATGTTCTGGGGCGAATGCCTGCAATGCTTGAACAGGCAACTATTGCACCGATTCAGACTGAAGAGGTTGCAATGCCAGAGTCTGAAGAGATTGAGCCTCTAGGTGCAGAGACTATTGCCCCTCCTGAAGAGGTGGTTGCCGAGGATTTGAAGCCGTTTGATCAGCTGCAGAGGCGTCTGAAGGAGTATCACGCACAGGGTATGACGTTCGATCAAGTCTGGGATGATGTATTTAAAAAGAGTGGAAATCTTGCAGACGAGAACCCCTACAAGACGTTCGCCTACATGAGCACTGATCTAAGCGCCAATGGACGCAGTAAAGGCCGGAAGGGACTTAGAGAGTTGTGGGAAAAACTGAGCACTCACACGCTAGAGCAACATGACAAGCTGATCAGCGACCTGATCGAAGGCAACACTACACCAGAGTCTCTACGACAGGGATTCAAGGGGCTGGCAGACAGCGAGGAGAAAATCAGGGCTGAGCTGCAAGGAATGACCAAGAAGCAGTTGCTGAACCGCATGGGAACCATGGGCCGGATGCGATACAAGAGTGAGAAAAAGAGTCGGGTGGTTGATGCAGCATACGATAGCTTGATGAGTGACTTCGCTCTGTCCAGTTACAGCTATGGTATGGACGGCCCACGCCCTGCCATCCAGAAGCTGGTTGATGGGTACACGCAGGATGATCTCATGGGATATGCTGATCAAGTCACCCAGTCCAGAGCCGAGTACCAGCAGAAGGTTGAACAGGCGGATGAGGCAATCAAGAACCCCCAGTCGCTGGAGGATTATCAGCTCTTCATTCGCAATAAAGGGGTAGATGCACTCACTCCAGAGCAGAAGCGAGAGATTGACCGTCTGCAGGTGTAGCGTCCCACGCTGTCTAAGGGTAACTGACCCTGCCTTATTGAGGTGAGACAGCTCAGGCTGTCTTACGGTTAATTAGGGATAACCTGACCCCAATAAAAAACGAGACAAACCTGTTACGGTATGTCCCGCTCTAAGCAGTGAACTTCCTATAATCTGCCGTGTTACTTCAGCTCCTCAATGGCCTG
>JABIFG010000296.1 GCA_018650795.1 Fidelibacterota bacterium | reverse complement strand
GTGCTTTCAAAGGGGTTTTATGCTGCAAAGATCAGTGATGAAGTGTTCAGTATAGATGTACCTGCGCAGTTCCATCCGAAGGCATATTGATAAGTGCTTTGACAAGCTGAGGACGATTTCAAAGATCAAGGCAAGCACCATTATCAACTAAAATATCAACTCACAAACTATTACAAACTATAGGACACCCACATTGTTTAAGAGGGCCTATAAGTTTGTCTGATGGTGTGCAATGGCGGTTATGTTAATTTTCTGACTGACCACCAATGCGTGCTATAATTCCTCCTATGGAACAGCAAGATCCAAATACATTTACCCAGAAAGATTTGATGCAGCATCTGTTGAATGCTTCTCAGCATGTGGCAACCCGAGAGGAGCTACAGGATGTGAAGAGCGATATGGATAGGCGTTTTGAGCTGGTAGATAAGCGTTTTGAGCAGGTAGGTAAGCGTTTTGAGCAGGTAGACAAACGTTTTGATGAGCTGAGGTCTGATATCAAAGAGCAAGGTAATGAGCTGAGGTCTGATATCAAAGAGCAAGGTAATGAGCTGAGGTCTGATATCAAAGAGCAAGGCAAGCGCCATGACCGTCTTTCTTGGTATATTTTTGCTGGAATGCTGGCGATTTTCTTCAAGGAGCACTTGGTCAAATTGCTTACTTGATTGCGGTTGGACGTAGTATTGTTACGTTCCGCTTTATATGAGCCACTTTGTATCGACCTATTTGTAATAACTAAAAGGACACCCACATAGTTGCAGAGGGGCTATAAAATTGATTGATGGCGGTCAATGGTGATTATGTTAATTTTGCTGTTGCTCCGTGCCATTTTGCGGCTGTACTATACTCTCGGTATAAGTTTACCGTGAAAATCATTTCCCACGCTGAGCCATAGGTGTCCCCACCCGCAGAATAAATCTGAAGGCTGATTCTACCCTACCGCTGGTTGATGGTGATTACGTTGTCTGAGGCTGAGCCAGTTGAGGCAAATACCCAAATTCTCGTAACTTCTTCATCCAGCGAGATGCATTCTTGGCAACTACCATTGCCTCATAATCAATCTCCGGATCCCGGTAGGGCAGCATATTCTTGAGCATTGAATAGATGATCCGAAGAATCTTGTGAGCCAGTGCGATTATGGTCCGCTTGTGACCTCTGCGAATGACAAGTCCCTGATACTTGCCCTTGAATTGGCTCGTAGTTCTACTGGCAGCATTGGCTACCTCACATAATGAGCGACGAAGGGAGCGATTCCCTTTGCGCGTTTTTCCACTTTTTCTTTTTCCAGCACTTTCGTTATTGCCGGGGCAAAGTCCAGCCCATGAGCTGAACTGTTGAATGTTCCCAAACTGCGACATATCAATGCCGATCTCGATTAGTATCGCCGTTGCTGACCAGCGATCTACTCCAGGAAGGGTTTGTAGTAACTGCCATGCCTGTTGATAAGACTCCATTGCTGTATAGAGCTTCTGATCCATCTCCTCAATGGAGTGTTCCAGAAAGCGGATATGCTCCTGTATGGTCTTCAATAAATAGCAAACTATAGGACACCCACTTTGTTCGAGAGGGCCTATAAGTTTGTCTGGTGGTGTGCAATGGCGGTTATGTTGATTTTCTGACTGACCATCAATGCGTGCTATAATTCTTCCTATGGAACAGCAAGATCCGAATACATTTACCCAGAAAGATTTGATGCAGCATCTGTTGAATGCTTCTCAGCATGTGGCAACCCGAGAGGAGCTACTGGATGTGAAGAGCGATATGGATAGGCGTTTTGAGCTGGTAGACAAACGTTTTGATGAGCTGAGGTCTGATATCAAAGAGCAAGGCAAGCGCCATGACCGTCTTTCCTGGTATATTTTTGCTGGAATGCTGGCGATTTTCTTCAAGGAGCACTTGGTTAAATTGCTTACTTGATTGTGGTCGGTCTGTTATTTTAAAACCCCTCATCTACTTAACTGCGGTGGGGGTTTTTTAATGCCAAAGCAACTGAAAGCAATCACAGAAAATGGAGAATTATGATGTTAGAAAATAGTTTAGAAACAGCAGCAGCCAGCCTCAGTATCAATATAGACGGTGAAGAGTACAAGCTCAGCGATCTATCCGATGCAGCCAGATCACAGTTAACCAACATGCAGGCCGTAGACCGTCAGATAGCTGATATTCAGCAACAGTTAGCGATCATGCAGACTGCCCGTAATGCTTATGCCACAGCATTAAATGGCGAGATTGCTGAAAAGCACTGATCTAAAGGAGTAGAATAGTGGCAATACAAGGTGATGATGATCGGTTAGCGATTACGGCAGCAGCAGGTTCAACACCATTTTCAGCTTATGTGCAGGTAGTCGCTAGGTTTTCCGATGGCACTCTATCTCAAGGCAGTGGGGTGATGGTTGGTGCCAATGATGTATTGACAGTGGCTCATGCTATTTACAGCCAAGATCATGGTGGCTGGGCTAGCCAAATTCAGGTGACACCAGGAAGGTATGGCGATCAAAAGCCATTGGGTGTGTTTGATGGTAGTCAAATATCTACGCCGTTAGAGTGGCAAAATAGCGCTGCTATAGGGCATGACTATGGCATGATCTCTCTGGATACCGATATCGGTTATGTGACTGGCTGGGTTGAGTATGGGCATGCAGATACTCCTGCAGACTTAGTGGGTTACACGTTGAGTACAGTGGGCTACCCAGAGGATAAAGGGGGTAACTCTCAATACTTTAGCCAAGGTACAGTAGATTCAACTACAACCGATACCTTCCGTTTTGAAGATGATCTGGATACAATGGGTGGCCAGTCAGGAAGCCCCGTTGTCTATAATAGTGGGGGATCAGATATTGTGCTGGGTCTTGTTGGGCATGAGTTGTCTGATCATAGTCAAAATATCGTAGTTGCCTTGAGTGCTGATTCAGTAGAGCAGATACAGACATGGGCAGCCGATAACAGTACAGAGCGTACGTTAAATGGGCTGAATCCATCGTTCACAGGGGTAAACAATGCAACTGACCTGCAGATTGCAAGGATGGTTGAGTTGTTGTTTGATCAGCAACTAGGCTATGTGGTGCTGGAGACTTACCGTAAAATCGCAACTGAGCAGGGGGTTGAGGTTGCTGCATCTACGATGCTCCAGGGTTACTCTGAATTTGACGAAGATAGCTTTGTTATCAATCAGGTAATCAGCAATACACGTCTTTCTGGGGAGGCGGAAGTTGAAGCGGTGAGCTACCTTAATAGTCAGTTAACTGCAGCAACCACCGAGGCAGCGCGTGGTAAGGCGGTGCTGGATGCAGGGAGTATACTGGCAGGCCTTACAGACAATGCGGTATTTGGTAGCTATGCAGTGGCCTTTAATACGGAGGTGACCAACTCACTGGCCTACTCAGTAGTGCCTATGCATTCTGATGCCAGAACAGTGGATGCTGCGGTGAGTGGTAGTGTGTTGCAGGATACGGGTTGGATGTTGTTGTAGTTTGCTGGAGTTCAATATTCCGCTGAAGATGAGACTGCCTTGGTAGAGTTTGGCGAAACGGCTTCACTTACAGTGGTCGGTGTGGCTGAAGAGGAGCTCTCTTGGGGGTGTGTTAGCGTGTTGAGTTGATTGCTTATTATCTAACGGTAGTAATTTTAATTAGTATGGGTTTGTTATCACTGCTATAAAGCTTTAGTGCTCAAAAAAGCTCCACTAATATAATAGTCCAGCTGTACAATCAGCAGCACTAGCCAAGCTGTCATGGCTCAGATGTGCATAATGCTGAATTTGATCCTTGATCCACATATTCAGCTCTATGTTTGATCATACTGTAAACTAATCGAGCCAGTTTATGGGCTGCTGCCGAGCACATCACAGCAGACCTTGCTGTGTACCTGCTGGGGCTGGATATAGAGCAAGAGCAGTTGGGGATTCTGGAAACAGAATAATAACGATAAGGCCATGCCCGCCAGAATGTTGCGCTACAATGGTGATTTCGTCTCTGTTGGCCCAATGTCCCTGTGCGTTAATACGTGATCTATGTGGGAGAGGGTGCACTGAGGATGGATGATGGGATTGATGAACTGGTCGGTGACCGCCCTAATGAGATGCGGGAATACATGGAGGTGATGGTTACGCTAGGCGAGAACCGGAATCTCAAGGAACAAATTGAAGAGGCGAGAGAGATGTTGTCACAACTAAAAATTGAAGAGACCCCCTTTTATGAGCTGGGGCTAGAGCAGGGGATTGAATGTGGTGCCTTGCAAAAGCAGATGGCAATTGTCGGCTCGTTGATTGGTATCCTAGATGATGAGGTCATTGCAGAGAATACGGAACTCCCTCTGGAAGAGGTTAAGAGGCTACATTAGTTCAGCAGGTCGCCAGCACAATCTGCAGCACTTTTCAGACTATCATGAGATAGATGAGCATAATGCTGAGTGACATGGATATCGCTGTGGCCAAGTAACTGCTGCACTTCAAATAGACTACGCCCACTGTTGACCAGTGCAGAGGCAAACGTATGTCGAAGATCATGCATCCTTACATTAGCCAATCCAGCAGCAATACGAGCGT
>JABIFG010000295.1 GCA_018650795.1 Fidelibacterota bacterium | reverse complement strand
GTGGCTACATACTTATGGGGATTATAATCTGCTGCACTTTCGCTGCTTTCGTAGGCCCCGATATCGGGGCTAGTGCCGGATGGGCTGGGTCTGGCATTGCCCAGGATGTCTGTGGTGGGGGCGTAAAAAACGTTATTTCCATTTATCGTAGCATGAGTTGACCCTGCACCGATTAGTGGTGAATAATTTGATAAACTGTAATCACCATTTTCGTGATCATTGAAATAGGGGTATTGGTCAATATTTCCAGAACCCCAGTTAATTGTCGCATTGTTTCCGGGGTGGTAAACACTGGGACTATCCCATATCATGCAGTTATCAAAAGTGATGGCGGGCGAGCCATCAGAGTTAATGACGACATTATGACCGTTGCCCCAGACAGCGGTATTGAAAAAATAGATATCAGCAGGCACACCACCCCAATTATGTACTCCAACCCCAGCCATGTTCTCATTGTTTGCGATAGTACAGTTGATTATCTTGGTGACATTATCTTGTCCTGGCATGCCGACTATTTCCAGCGCCTTGGAGTATCCCTCATCAAGAGTACCTGGGCTGTTCTGGTTATCCGCTATCAGGACATTCTCCAAGGTGGTGTTCTTCGTAGTATATACGGTGACGATAGTTCCTGGGCCATCACCGTGATTGTTCATTACGATGAGATCTCTAAGAGTGATATTGTCATTAATATGATAGACGTTCACTGCACCGCCAAATCCTCCCGTTATGGTAAAGCCCTCGATCGTGATGTCGCTTGCTCTAAGATCAGAATCCGAATCAATGACGAGGTCAAGACCTCCGCCATTTAGGATGGTCTGCTCCGGACCAGACTGGGAGCGGATGGTGACGTTGCTGACCCTGCTCAGCATGATGTTCTCAAAGTATTCTCCCGGTTCGACCACGATGGTCTTTTGAACGCCTGATGGGATGATGTCAAGGGCGAGTTGGATGGTCGCAAAGTCTGTCGGTACAAGAATATCCCCAGCAGGAAGATCATAGGCCACAGCGGTGGCTGATATGAGACCATCATTATTGATAGGGTCTAAATTCAACTGCGCCGTCACCGATATCTCTCCCGTGGATGAAGGGTTAAGTTGAAGGTCTATTCCCCTTGACTCAAAAGAACCTATGGAAATGGGAAGTGGCTGCCAATTTACGATGTCAAACTCTCCACTGGATGAGTTGATCGAATTGAGCGTCAGGGTCCCATCAGTGTTGTTAATGATATTTACGCTTTTTGCTATATCATACCCAACGCTGATATTACCATATTCTAGTTCAGTTGGTGCGACGATTAGTCCGATACCGCCAGTGTGCCCCATGTGGTTCTGGGTGCCATCTGCATTATTGAAGAAGGAATTGGGGTCTCCGTTCCAGAGTACGTGCCCTGCGGTCTGAGGGTCTGGTGTAAAGTCAAGGTTGTCCGGGTCATTGAACTGTGGGTCGAGGGTAGAGTTGTGGGTTCCCCAGTCAATGTACTCAGGCCTTGTGAATCCAGTTGCGAACCCACCCTCGATGATGGAATAATCCACAATAGCGCCTCCACCATAGTTATCTATGGGTTCTCCATGGTTGCCCCAGACAATAGAGTTCCATATCCTGGATCTACCCCCCTCTAAATTGACCGAGTTCTCACCATTATAACCACCATCATCACTCTGCCAACCATTCTGCGTGACCACACAATTGTACATGTTCATTTGAGCGGATATGCCATTGCCCTGCCATCCGCACCTGTTGTTGTGTATCACGGAGTTGGTGATATTGAGCACTGAACTTGAGCTTATACCGCCGCCTTTTCCAGCGGCAAAATTATCATGGACCTCCACATTGTGGATGAAACTACCGGATCCACCATCTATTTGGATTCCACCACCGGGTTCCGCATGGCCGGCCGTATTGTTCCTGATAATGCTATTGGAGAGTCTAAGTTGCGCGTTATCCTCAACAAATATTCCACCGCCCGCACCATCGACGGTGTTGTTCTGAACAATGAGATCGGTCAATAGCGGACTGGCAGAATATCCTATGACGATCCCTCCACCACAATTATGGTTGTTATGGGTACCTGAATTAATTGCCTGTCCAATACCATTCTGCACTGTAAACCCGCTGAAATAGGTGTCCATACCGGCATTACTGCCAAAATAAACCACGCTGCCGCTGCTGTCCCCATCAATAATGGTCGTCTCCCTATCAGCACCAATAACGGCGATCTCCTTATCAATTGTAATATTTTCAACATACGTCCCTGCCGCCACCAGCACCGTATCGCCGT
>JABIFG010000294.1 GCA_018650795.1 Fidelibacterota bacterium | reverse complement strand
AAATTCTACACCTAACTCCTTGACCTCTTCAGACCAGGCAACAAAAGCTGTTGGGGTAACCTTTTTGATCTTTTTCTTTCTTTTTCCCTCGGGTTGTTCCAACTCTACATTGGGATAAGCCAACAAGGGTATAGAAACAGCTTCACGTAACTCACCGAGGGCTATCTTCGAGACTTCAAGGTTAGAGCAATTAACACCAATGGCAGAGACACCCTTCTTTTCAAGAAATTTAGCTGTCGTGACGATATCATCGCCATTATAGATATTGCCCTCTCCATTAAGGGCAAAGGAAACCCAGACCGGTTTATCGTATCGTAGAGCCAACTCTGTTAAACCTTTGGCTTCGCGGGCCGAATTCATAGTCTCCAACAATAGAATATCTGTTGAATGATGAGCCAGATTGTCCAGTTGAGCATCATGCCAGGGTCGTGATATAATATTTCCAGGGAATTCCTGGGGACTCCAGCAGTCTGCCAGGGGAGCAATTGATGCGGCAATTTTTATATCTTTACCAGACTCTTGAACTGTCTTCCAGGCCAGGCGAATTGCCAGAAGCGTTAATGCTCTTGCTCTGGTATGTGCATCTACTCCAGATAGTCCAGCCTGGTGTAGGGCATATGGAGTGGTTCGAAAAGTGTTGGTAGTAATTACCTGCGCACCTGCTTCGATATTCTCCTTGTGAATCTGAATGATATCTTCGGGATTAGATTGCAGAACGGTGGCCGACCACAGGGGCGCGCTGAGTTTGTGACCCATCTCTTCGAGTCGGGATCCCATAGCTGAATCAAGAATGATAGCACTCATAAGGGCTGGATTACTCCACCAGGGACTGGCTTAATTGGATGACATTACCATCTGGATCAGTAAAAGAAGCCAGACGCGTAAGCCCGGGGATTTCTTCTTTGTCAAATAATTTGATACCTTTCCCCCTCAAGAATAGTTCAGATTTTTCAAGATTTTCAACATCAAGGACCAGTGCACCGACAGGATTTGCATTCGTTGCTTTAACACCATGTATGGCAACCTTGGCACCTGGGCTAATTTGGAATTCAGCCCAACTGGACTCTTGGTCTTCAAGAACCAGTTCGAATTCCAGATCATCTCGATAAAAGGCTTTTGCTCGTTCAAAATCAACGACTGGGAACCAGACCAGATCAAAGTGTTTATACCAACTCATTCATGTCCCTTACACAATGGTTAAAAGTTCTTCGAGTTCACCGAAGCTGTCAACAACAAAATTAGCTTCTTTTAAGGAATCCCTGCCACAACTTGTGGTTATTCCAATAGTTTGGCAACCTGCACTGGTAGCCGCCCTCAAGCCAGTCGGGGAATCTTCAATAACTAGAGCCTGGGCAGGTTCTACTCCAATTAAACCACATGCTTTAAGGTAAGGGTCTGGAGCCGGCTTGGTCTTTTCAACATCACTTGAGGTCACAATAAAATCAAAATCTACAGAAATGTTGGAATTAATAAAAATCTCGTCAACGAGTGGTCTGGGGGTGGCGGTAACCAATGCAACATGACTCAAATGCTTGCGGATTTTAGCGTAAAACTGCTGAAATCCCGGTGTATAGTGAACCGAGGTTGAAAACTCGGACCAGAGTAATTTTTGTCCATTTTTCTGTAAAGCAGACATGTCAACATCAAGATCAAATGCTGCTTTAAACCTTTCATAGAAAAGAGCCTCAGCGATGCCTCGATTCGCCTCGTAAAACGGCACTGGAATCTGCACATTATACATTTCACCAAGTTTTTTGGTGGCTCGATCATAGACATCTTCACTTTGAACAACGACACCATCGAAATCGAAAAGCATAGCTTTGAAATGGTTTAGATCAGGACGGTCAATCAATTGAAGTGAGTGCTTTCTTTATAATAGTGGAAAAAGTGATTACTCAGCCACCATCTACTGTCGCCCAACCAGGATTTTTGGGTGTGGGAGGTAGGTTGGCAATTTCGCTGAAATAGTGGTTCCCAATGTGTTTCACAATATCCTTAATGGAGAGACAGGCCTCTGGTCTATTGTCCTCATCAACAATGGGTACGTGACGGTAGCCTCCTACAACCATGTAATTTAAAGCAAAGGCCAGTGGAGCGTCAGCCATCAATGTATCAGGTTCCCGGGTCATGTAATCCTGCACGTCAATGTCTTCGTGGGATAAATTCTTCCCAACAATTCGACGGATGATGTCGCGCTCAGTGAAAATACCCACCAATTTTTTATTTTCGATTATGAGTAGACAACCAATACGTTCCTCTTTCATCAATTGCAGACATGCTGCAATACTCGTATCTCCAGATATGCAAATGGATTTTCTGAGGTCCAGACTGTTGATTGGGTCCTTGAGTTGAATGATTTGTTTGGCTCCCTTTTTTGTGGAAGACCCACCTTCATTCATCACTTTCATTTCATCATCTATGTGTTCATCGTAGTCAATCATATCATCCTCCAAGATCAATCTGAAATATAGAACATATTCTGTGGAAATCAGCTTATTCTGATAAAAGAGGACAAATAATAATTCATCCAATTGAAGGATTGTCAACAGCTACATTCAACTCCAATTGGATCCACAAAAAGATTT
>JABIFG010000293.1 GCA_018650795.1 Fidelibacterota bacterium | reverse complement strand
ATCAGATAATGGCTGGACCTCTCTCATATGAGAGGGGATGGGATCAAGAATAAACAGATTCTTCAAATCTGTCAGAACAAGCGCTATCCCCTCTACAATCTCCTGACGAGGCATCTGTGTTGAGAGCTGGTAGAGAACCGCACTGGTACGTGCACTGGGTACTGGCTTGCCTCTTTTTTCATTGTGGAGACGAGCCGTAATTGAAGGTGCCTCTTGATCACAGGGGTCTGTTGAAAACAGCTTCACTCGATAAGGACTTTGATCCGTTTTTGGCCGATATTTCATCCTGACCAGTGACTCTGAGCTAATCAGCGCAGACCTGCCCGTAACCTCAACCTCAATTTTATAGTGATACTCTGTACGACTCTCCTCGTTTGAGCTACAGACCACACCCAGAGTGAAACGGCTCTCCGGCTTACGAGGTGCCCACTCAAGTCCACCTCTAATACCGGAGATATTGGCATCGCCATTGAGAACAGATGTAATAGAGAGGCCCGAAGAGACCCTGTTCAAGAAGGCAAGCGCATCCAGGGCATTTGATTTCCCACTGGCATTGGCTCCAATAAGCACCGTTAGCGGATCGATATGCAAGACCGCATCACGAAAGCTTTTCCAGTTATTCAGAGTAATTGTTTTTATCACTGCCTTCTGCCTCCACCGTCTGACTCATTTCTATAACACATACATTAACCCCAAACCCATTAAGCCTTTTCCAAACAACAAACTAATTAGAAGTTTTATGTTTAAATGTTAGAACAGGCACTGATCATGCTCCTGATCATGCTCCTTGATGCAACCAGCTTCCTCGATGAGTTCTACATTCCAAATGGTTGCATCTAGACACCTTTTTCCTATTCCCCACGATTCATGGATACCGCCTTCAAACGACCCGCGCGATACGCCTCCCAGTTTTTGAGTAGCATGAACGATCATCGTGATAGCCACACACCCTTTTTCGCATCATCAAAATAATTTAGTTGAACCATTACCCGTATGCACCTATTATCTTAGATAGCTCATCTACCATGTGTGGAAGGAGTAACGAAGCCGTCCTCCGGGGCGGCTTCAGCCTTTCTGAGCCGTTGTCCGGCAATACTCTTCATACTCTCTCTGCAGCTTCCTCTGCTGATGTTCACGTTCCACAGGGTATGCTGTCCACGGCAGGATGTATTTTCCACGGTCTGCCAAAACAACCAGATAACTATCTTCCTCAAACCATAAACAGATCCGTTCTCCACCCTTTCGTGTGTTTCGCCATACCTTAATGGCAGCATCTGTACTGTTCTCAATAATCGGTCGTGGCCACCGTATTCTCTCGCAACGTCGAAAGTCAGGGGTACGCTCCTCCTCAACAGCCCCTTCCTGAATCATATGCCAGAAAGTCGCTTCTTTCCCTCTCGTCTCTGGATACTTCTTTAACCCTAACCGACTTCCTTGAAAAATGGGCTTATCCTCTACAAAGTCAGCCCAGAAAAAAGCATACACTGCATCAAGATAAGCATCCCAGTCACCGCTGTAATCAGCAAATAAGACTAGCGGTGGCAACCATTCCGGGGTATCACTCATTGAACAAACTCCAGTGCCCGCCAGACAAAGAGATTAACTTTATCCTCCCTTAACAAAGTAGATCGAGTTAAGTCGTATCCTGACCTCTCACGCATTCTACTAACAAGTGCATCTTTTCCAGCATTACCACTCAAACCACGATTAAGATAAGAGATTGCACCAATTAGTAAATCAGCTAACTGCAGCTGTTCCAGCTCATGAGAATGCACCTGTTGTAAACGCTCGATCACACTCCGAGAGAAGTCATACACGTTATTACACAGTACATCATGCAATTTAGCCGCTTTTTCTGTTCCCCTCGTATCTTTGATATCAATATAAACACGGTAACGTGAATCAGGGCTGATAATCACCTTTAGCATGTCAAAGTACATTTTGTAGTACCACTTATCATGGTCCTGACCGGAAACAGCACCATGACTCAGCTTTGTCTTGTCAGGTACAACCAGCCCACGAAAGTGAAGATCATCATCATCAAAGAAATAATCAAGAAGGTCCAGATAAAAACCCTTCTTCCCCGGACCAACTTTTGTCCATTTCACCTCAAAATCAGATGGCAACCCATGCTTCTGTTTAATCTCACGAAGCCTAACAGCAATCTCTCGCCTTTTATCCAAGGGGCACCATATAGCCCCTAGCACCATGGCTTTCTGGTGGTCATGCTCCAAGTGGCAGGATTCATCGCAGTAGATGTTGTAGATTTCGCTCATGCGGCTACCTCTACATCACTTAATGAAGTTGTTCCAGAGATCAGTTTTGGCAAAACCAGATCACGCTGCTTCTTTAGCTGTGCGATTTGACGCTCCAGCTTATATTTCTGTCTTTCAACGGGCTTTGCAAGCTCCCCAAACAAAGAGCAGTGCTCGCTATGTGGCAAAACAATTTTTTTTGCAACAAACTCAGGCCAATGCCCCTTGTAATCATTAAACTCAATCACATCTTTTGTAGCAAAGTGCAACCAATATAGGTCGCGCTCTCGCTCCCCCTCAATGGGCCTAAAAGGAAGAACATTCTGTATAGCAGAGAATGCGTACTGGATGATTTTTTGATAGCAGGTGTGGTTTGCGAAAACTATTATTGGTTCATCTTCTGTCGCAACAACACCCGGCTCATCATTATGATACCCAATTACACCGCTTTTACCCTGATCCAATATTGGGACTCCACCTTCTGGCAGAGCTGTCTTATTGTTGTATTTCTTTCCAACTTGATACCTTTTAACCATTTCTTCAACAACTACAATTTCCCATCCCTCTGGAATCTTACCCAGCGGTGAATCGATAAATTTTATGCTTTCATGGCCGGGAAAACGGAAGTTGACAAACCATTCTCGGTAGAGAGATTGCACCATCTCTTCGAGTATGGCGATACGGCGGTTGTTATTTTCAATTAGGTTATCGTATACCTCCAATACACTTGCGATATTTTCCTGCTCCTGTACGGGAGGGATTTTCACATCAAGCATATGAAGATAGTTGCGATTTACACCAGGAACAGCACCTGCAACATTCTGACCAGAAAAATTTAGCTGCGTTAGGAAATAGCTAATGAACCGGGGATTATTTCCCTTAAAGTCCTTTACATAAAGGGCTGTATTTAGCGGCCAGAAATCACGATCAACATAGAAAACTTCACCCAGTGTTCCATATCGGCCAGTCACAACACCTGGTGCTTTTACTTTTGGCTCATTGTGCGTTCCCGATTCACCTGATGAAGAAATGATCGGTACTTTTCCAGAGATCCTTTTCGACTTTGGGAGGTCATATCCTCTTTTTAGCTCAATAACATCGCCAAGTTTGCATGATACCCATGATGTCGTTATTGCTCTCATCAGGTCACAGCCCCCAAAATCCTCACCACATTCCCAGCAATCACCTGTTCCAACTCATGCGCCTCCGCATTCAACACCTCCAGCTCCTCCTGCAGCGTCTCCAGCTTCTCTGCAAAGATCTCATCACTCTCCTCTTCCTCTTTCGCTACCCCCACATAACGACCGGGATTGAGGCTCCACCCCTGCTCTTCAATCTCTTGCAGGGTTGCGACTTTACAGAGGCCGGGAATGTCTTGGTAGCCCCCTTCGGTAAAGTGGTTTTCAATGCTCCACTCTCCACCATTTTCATCGTCAGGGTGGTTTTCAAGGTAAGTGTTGTCGGGTTGCTCTCCCCGATAAAGACGGACAATGTTGGCGATGAAGTTGAGCTGTTCGCTGTTAAAGTCGCGCACCGCACGGGTGACCTGTCGGTAAACATGGCGGGCATCGATGAAGAGGACGGTATTGCTACCCCGATGAATTTCACCTTCCCCTCTATCCTCAGCTTTGGCCTCCTGCGTCACTCTACCTCCTCCCTCCATGGAGTCGCCTCCCTGATGGAGGGGAGGTAAGTGGGCCTTGCCCTTGTCAAAGAACCAGAGGCTACAGGGGAGGGTTACGGTGTAGAAGAAGTTGCTGGAGATGGCGACCATCACATCCACCGCTCCGGTTTGTATCAGTTGTTTGCGGATCTCCATCTCTGAGGCGCGGGCATCGGAGGCGGAGTTGGCCATGACAAATCCGGCGCGTCCCTTTTCGTTGAGGGCGGCGTGGAAGAGCTGTATCCAGAGGTAGTTGCCGTTGTCGGTGCGCGGCATTCCAAAAGGGAAGCGGGCCTTGTCATCCTGTAGCCGCTCTTTCTGGATAGCATCAACATTAAACGGGGGGTTGGCCATCACGAAGTCGAACTGTCCGGCACAGCTGTGGAGGTCGTCGTAGTAGGAGTTGCCCTCTTTGATATCCCCTTGCAGGCCATGGACGGCGAGGTTCATTTTGGCAAGGCGCACGGTGTCGCCGGTCTTCTCTTGCCCAAAGCAGGAGAGTTCATCCCCTGCGTTGTGGTTGTGCCCTTCGACAAAGGCGGCGCTCTGTACGAACATGCCGCCGGAGCCACAGGCGGGGTCGAATACTTTGCCGTGGTAGGGTTCGATGATCTCGGCAATAAGCCGTACCAATGGGCTGGGGGTGAAGAATTCACCACCACCCTGCCCCTCGGCACGGGCGAATTGGGTAAGGAAGTATTCGTAGATGCGCCCGAAGACATCGGAGCCAAAATCAAAACGGATGTTGGCAAAGTTCTTCAACAGGCTGGCGAGGATGTCGTTGTCGAAGCGGGTGTAGGTTTTGGGGAGGGTATCTTTGATCGCCTCGTTCTCGGCCTCCAGCGCCTTCATTGCATCATTGACCGCCTTGCCGAGATCTTCCCCTTCGGGCTGCTCAAGCAGGTTAGAGAAGAGTGCCGCTTCGGGGACGTACATCGCCCCTTCGGCCTGAATGGCGGTCTTGAGGTCGTTGCTGGCGCTTCTTCTGCGCTTGCTCTGCTTTTCGGCAATACGCTGACTCGCTTGTTGGTAGCGATATTCGGCGTAACGCAGGAAGATCAGCCCCAGTACTGGGCGGGAGTACTCTTGTGAGGTGAGGCCGGTATTGGCACGGAGTTGATCAGCAGCGGCCCAGAGGCGGTTTTCAAGTGCTTGTATGTTGGCGAATTCGGACATCCCTGTTCCCTGATTACGCTTATGTAACAATTTGTTACAAATTATTCTCTATGATTATCTGGGGTACCCTACCATAGATTGAAGTACGCTCACATCTCAAAGGTTTTTCTCTTATTGGAGGGTTTATCATTCGATCAATCCACTGCTGACTCTTTCAGTAAGATTCGAGCCAAACTATATCAGCAAGAAAAACCAATAGCCCCTTACGACATGATGATTGCCGGATATGCGCGATCATCGGGGTTGGTGCTCGTAACCGACAATACAAAAGAGTTCCGTAGTGTGCTCAGTTTAATGGTTGAAAACCGAGCTTGGGGTCACTTCAGCTAGTTGACTTCCAGACGCGTGAAAAATCGAGATTGAAACTGCACACCCCAAGATCAAACTCAAAGGTCTCCTCTACAACATCTGCTGCCTTAACAAAGCGACCATCCTGTAGTCGGTAGATTTTTGCGATCCGGTCTTCATGGTTGACGATAGCGTAATACTTCACCCCTTCGGACTCGT
>JABIFG010000292.1 GCA_018650795.1 Fidelibacterota bacterium | reverse complement strand
GCAAGGCACTCTGCTCTTTGTGCTTACGCAAAATGAGATTAGCTGTCAAGTTGAGTTCGTTCATAAGTTGCTCCTAAGTCCAAGTTATTCATCCCCCAGGAATCCAAATCATAAACGAGAAAATGTCGATTATCTTACAGTGGATATACGCTGAGTTAATTCATTTACATATTAGCCTTTAATGCTAATTGCTAACTAGCAAACAGTCAAGCAAGGAATGAACTCACAGGTGTTTGGGAAATGTATTTACCGGTTCAGCTTAAAAAGATTATAAGTGTGGCTAAAATCGACTCATGCTCAGGCGAGAATACGCTTATTCCATTCCATCTTCTTGATTCTTAGCAAGATCAAGGCTTAGGCCAGCTTTCATGAGATACCAAGCCCCCATGGGAGTGTATAGAAGGTAGTTCATCAGATGCATGACAATAGCAAAAGCCTTAGCAGCATCATTGTCAATATTGAATATCATCAAAGCAGCCAGCACAGCGCCATGATAGGTGCCCACATATCCTGGTGCTGCAGGGATGGACAATGAGAGCGTGGTAAACACCAGCAAGATGGATGAAACTTTCCACAGCTCTACAATGCTTAAACCGAAATCAAATGCAGCCAATGCGAGAAATGTGACCATAAAATAGAGCAGCCACAAGAAACCAGTTTGAAGGATGACCAGAAGAGGTTTTGGCATGTGCCAAATGGTTTCCAACCCATGAAATATTGACACAAGGTGTTCAGCTCTTTTGGGATGACCCTTTTCGATTAAACTTTTACTCCAGGTATCAATGCGGTTCCTAAATTTTTCATGCTGACGATTAACCCAGAAGCCCAGTATGATAACCAGCAAAAGGGCACCAAGCCCTAGCATTGCCAGCAGACGTGCAGACTCAAATGTTGGCACCAGGACAGCGTAGATGCCAGCCAGGATAAGAAATGAAAACATATCCAATCCACGCTCTACAACAATAGACGCACCAACCCCACTGACTTTCAAATCATGACGTTTTGAAACTACCATGGCGCGCAATACTTCTCCCAGCCTGAAAGGGAGGACATTGTTACCCATATAGCCCATCATGGTCGCTTCAAATAGATATTTGCTTCCGATTGTTTTTTGTGGACTTAAAAGAATTTTCCAACGGGCTGCACGAATAACGTTGCTAAAGATCAGCAGGGAGGCACCACCAGCCAGGATCCAATAGTTTATTGATATGACTGCCTGCCAGAAGGGTTCCCATTCGAGGTCCTTGAAAGAATAATAAACCAGACCCAAACTCACAGCTATAGAGGCAAAAAACTTGAATGGGTGTTCTTTTACCAGCTCGACAATACGCATCAATGCCCCCTCAGGTCTGCGATTTGATAGTGCAGATAGTCCTGATCAATTATTGGAATGGAAAATTCTTCATACTTAGCTAAATAGCTTAGCGTAATGATGTACTTGTTTCCGTCGTAATCCACCAGGATCAATTTTTGTAATTCATCGTCGGTACTCAGGACCATGGACAGACGGTCCCAATCAGAAAAATCTCCAGAAAACTGAAAATTCAGTCGACGTCTACCATCACTGAGTTTTTTCTCGCCCTTAAAGCGAGCATCATTCAGATCACCGCCAACGAAAAGCTGCTTTAACAGGGCATCAGGTGTAGCATTCTCATACAAAACCTGTTGTCTCACATGGTTTAGAGTAATCATCTCATTTTCAGTCACAAATATTTCCATACCGAAGTCTGCCAACATGACGTGGAATTGTCTGCCTGCCTTGATATCCATCTGGATTCTAACCGTGTCGCTCTGGCTTGAGAATCGCCAGTCAATGACTTGATTAATAGCCACACTGGTGCCCTTCAAATTCATAAAATGATCAATAACTTTTGAGAGCTCTTTGGGTGGATTGGCAGCCATTAACTGTCCATTCATAAGGACAAAAAGGAACACCCACTGGAGGGAGGCGATCAAGGGATGATATTTGAGTTTCAGGGAGATTGCTGTCTTAATCATCAAGGATATCTTCATCAAAGGAAGGGTTATCCAGAACTTCTGGCCCGACAAGCACTTCGCGAGCCTTGCTACCAGTATTAGGTCCAACAACACCCGCTCGTTCCAATTCATCTATAAGTCGACCAGCACGGGCATAACCGACACGCAGTCTTCGCTGAATCATACTTACTGAACCTTGTTGGTGGAGGACAACCAGGCGATAGGCCTCATCAAACAAAGCATCCCGCTCTCCCCCGCCTTCTGTTCCAACAATGGTGGGATCCTGCTCATCAACAATGGCAGGTAAAAGCTCTTCGTCAGGTTTGGGTTGCTCCTGAACATGATCCAGAACTTCCTCAATTTCTTCGAGGGTCACAAAGGCATTGTGAAGACGGACCGGTGCCGGAGCGCCAGGAGCCAGGAATAGCATATCCCCACGTCCCAATAATTTTTCAGCACCATTTTGATCCAGGATGGTTCTGGAGTCATTCTTCTGGGCGACTTTGAAAGCGATACGAGTTGGGAAATTTGCTTTAATCACACCAGTGATGACATCCACAGAAGGTCTCTGGGTTGCAATCACGAGGTGAATTCCCACTGCACGAGCCATCTGGGCTAAGCGAGCGATTGGCTCTTCAATTTCCTTACCTGCTGTGATCATGAGGTCAGCCAGCTCATCCACCAACACCACGATATATGGCAATGGATTGAATCCATCTTTGCCTGTAGCTCGTTCATTGTATTGATCGATGTTCCGAACCGTTTTCTTAGAGAGCAGGTCATAGCGTTTTTCCATCTCTAAAATTGCGGAGCGCAATGCAT
>JABIFG010000291.1 GCA_018650795.1 Fidelibacterota bacterium | reverse complement strand
TGAAACTTTGAGTCGCGGTGGAATTCAGATTATCAAAGCTCTGGAGACAGTAGAAAAAACCGTGGGGAATGTCGTCATTGGAAAAGAGATCGCCAACGCTCGCAAAGAGGTAGAAAAGGGCGTTAGCTTGGCGGCGGCGCTAGGGAAAAGTAAATATTTCCCTAAAATGACTGTTAAAATGATTGCCGTTGGGGAGAAATCGGGTGCCATGGATGATATGATGGCCAATGTTGCCTCTCAATACGATACGGAAGTAGATGTCAAAATTGAAGGTCTTAGCGGCGCCATCGAACCATTGATGACGGTTTTTATGGGGGGTGCATTACTGTTTATGGCCTTGGGTATTTTTCTACCCATGTGGAATATGTATGGGGCTGTTAAATAAGTTAGAAGTTAGAAGTTAGAAGCTGGCTTGCCCCGGCGAAGCACGTAGAGCGAAGACGGGAAGTTAGGTAGATGAGGGGGTTGAAAAAGAGGGAGAGCATTTCATGAAAGCTTCAAAAACACAAAAGGGATTTCGTTATCATTTTTTTCAACGTAGCTATCCAACCTGGCTATATACATTTGTGATTGCCTTGTTTGCTTTAGGCTGCTATATCTGGATTGAATTCTTCCTGGTTGTCAAATATTAAAAGCAGATCTGTATCGTAAAGCTACAGCATTGTGTAGCACTATGAAACACTCCAGTGGATTATTAATTTTATAAATACATAAAAAACAACATGTTAAACTTTGGCATATCAATTGCATTATAGATAGTATGTTTGATGAAATACATGTCAGGAGAAACGAAATGAACAGGAATACTAGAGGTTTTACATTAATGGAGCTGGTTGTGACCGTAGCCATCATCGGTACGCTGGCTGCATTTGCCGTCCCAGCCTATCTGGACGCCCAGCAAAATGGTAAAGCCAACAAGGCGCTGGAGACCATGAATACCATCGGTTCAGCCATTGTCAATAAATACACATCAGTTGCTCACTATGGAGTTGGGGACGGCAATGCCTTGGCCCAACTTAAATCAACGGGTAGTGCCTGGACTGATATGATAGATGAAACAGTTCTTATTGAGTATGATAGGGGAGCTGGGGTAGTACAAATTACCACCCTCGATTTATTTAAAGATGGAGTACCCAAATCTCCTTTTGGTTCGGGTTGGCAATTTTATGTCCATGCTGATTCGATCGGAGAAGCCAGTTGGTCAGGTAACCCTCCGGAGCTAGTGATAACCAGCGTACCTATGTTCAAAATTCGAGATAAGAATCAACAGCTGGTTCTCGCCGAATACACACTATAAAGTTTAGTATAAAAAACACAAAACGTATCAGGAGGATATGACAAATGAAAACAAACAATAACAAAGGTTTTACACTGATTGAGCTGATTATGGTTATCGTGATCCTGGGAATCTTGGCAGCTGTAGCTGTACCAAAGTTCTTCTCAATGACCACCGAAGCGCATACAAAGAATAAAGCTGCCGTGATCGGTAATATCAAGTCCGGTTTACATCTCTTTGCTGCAAATGCACTGGTCTCTGATGGTGCTCGTCAATTCCCAGATGATGGAGCGTTTAAATTTTCAGCAATTCTTGATGAAGCCCCTGAAGGCTGGCAAGTTAGAGATAGTACTGGTGTTGGTGCCATTCTAGGCTATAACCTGCACCAGGCAGATCAGTCTAATTATCTATATGTTAGCGACAGTCTTACTGCCGCGGCTTATTCGATTACAGAATATTAATGAGCTAATGGTCTACAATCCTGGCAGTTTGTTGACCTGAGGTTCAAGAGACACATTCGTGGATATCCAAGTATATCCACGAATGTGTTTCGATTTAACAACGACCCACAATCCCAGCCCGGAGTTAGCCTGATGAATGCTCATCATCCCAACATGGAAAAGCTCCAAAAAGGGTTCACCCTCCTGGAAGCAGTAATTACCGTGAGTATAATGGGTATTCTGGCTGCCGTTGTCACCCCGACTTATCTTCAAACACAAACAGATGCAAAGTTGGTCATGAGCCAAACCAATGCCTCTCAGTTAAAACAGGGCATCATAAATGTTTATCTCGGCGCATATTTAGAGGGTATTACTGATGTGTGGCCCGATGAACCGTCAGATCATAAAATGACTCATGAATGGGCTGAAACAACCATTCTATATGATGGACGTACCGTTGCTCAGTTGTATAGCGGATCTAAAATTATTTATAATCCATATGATGAGCCTTTTTTGTTCTATCTCTTACCCGAAACAGAACATGAAGCATCTGGTTTTCGGATTGAGGATCCTGTAACAGGTGTCTCACTAAGCTTCCGCCCATAAGATGACCTAAGATGAGACATTCATCAAAATCTGGATTTTCCCTTGTTGAGATGTTGCTGGTCATGGCTATACTTGGAGTTTTAGCTGCCATCTCAGTTCCCAAGATTGGTAATATTGTTGCAAACATTCAGGAAAAAGCAGTTGCAGAAAGAATTATCGAGGATTTGAGCTACTTAAGAAGTCGGGCTGTGAGCCACCACGACACGACCTGGTTTGTCGTAAACCAGGCCCAGAATCAATATGGACTATATACCGGACCCGATGCTGGATCTCGGATGTTGATACCTGATCCACAGAGTGGAGATTCCTTTGTCCTGGATCTAGACTCCGCCTATCAGGATGTATTTATCAGCTCCGCAAATTTTGGTGGAGTCAGTGAAATATCCTTTAATTGGTGGGGAATATCCTCCTCAGGGGGCACCATTGTTCTAAACAGTTCTCGTACCATCACTGTGGTTGCTGAGACAGGAATGGCTCATGAAACACCCTGATAATAGACAATCAGGTTTCTCGATCATCGATATGATCATGGGTTTAGGGATTCTGGCCATTGCGATCGTTGGAATCCAAATAGCTCAAAATAATTATATCAACATGTCCAATCGGGTCGAAATTGGATTGCGAGGTGTCTCGCTGGGAAATTCCGTTATGAACCAAATTCGGATGCACCGCTATGACGAAAACGCGACTTTTCCCTGGGGTGACACTCTCGGAACTGATGTAGGTGAATCAACCCTTTCTGATTACGATGATATTGATGACTATGCCGGAGCTACCTGGGACTTTAGCGGCGAAGGCTTTCCTGGATACACAGTTACTTCGAGAGTATTCAATATAAATGTGCCCACGAACTGGCTGGATAGCGTTGGGGTGGGTCCCAACTTTAAGCGTATCATTGTGAGAGTGAATCATCCGGAATTAGAATCACCCCTTTTATTTTCCAGCATTATGGCAGGTATTCTAAATGAATAAGCATTTACGAAAAAATAGTGGAGCCTTTACACTCATCGAAATGATCGTCGCCATGATGCTACTAGGCTTGCTCAGTGGCGTTCTAGTCTCCATAATTTCAGTGAATTTCAATGTAATGACTAATATTTCAGAGCGTAAAAAATTGGTTACGCGGGGAATGCTGGCCATTAATCTCTTTGAACGCGAGCTCGGTATGATGAAAACTGCTGACCAGATTCTCTATGCAGATGATGATCAAATAAAATTTACCGATGCTTACGGCAATACCTGGGAATATATCATTTCAGGTACTGAACTCACTCGACAGGAAATTGGAGTGGGTAGTGCCCAGACGCTGGCTGCACCCCTCCTGAACGCTGAAACAAAATTCAGCTATTTTGCTCAAGATAATTCAGGGCTTACATCATTCCCTCTGAGTGTGGGGAACCGAGCTCTGGTTACTTTAGTTCAGCTAGTTCTTGTTATGGATCATGAGGGTAGTGGGATTCCACTAATGACAGCCACATATCCTGAAAACTTGAAGGTATACAACCACTAAATAGCATGCAGAACTTAAACATTATCTCCTCAAACTATGCTAAAACCGATCCTGAGTCTGGATTTGGTGTTACACTTATCGCTGTTACCATTGCGGTTATTATGGGCTTAGCAGTTTCTGTTTACATGCGTCAGGTATCGACACAAGCGCTTGAATTTCAAGATATGTATAGTTCGAGTCAGGCCAGGTGGTCTTCGCTTTCCGGAATTGAGTTTGGGTTATATAAGGCAGAATTGGGTGAAGCTGATGTGAGTGGGACCTATTCATTTTTTAATTCACTTATTACCCTAGATACCCTGGAAACATATACTGGCGGAGGTGCTTTGCCAGATTTTTTGTATATGGTCACAAGTCGTGGGGTATTTGGTGAGTCCTACATAGATCTGCGGTTTCTTTCAAAAAAATCCCTGAAAGCAATCTGGGGTGATGTATCCGTTATTGAAGGGACTGACGATGTAGATATTCAAAATACTTATACTTTGAACGACTCTCTGTACATTGGCCAGGATGTGACAGTTGAGTCAGGTACTCCTTTAGGTGATCCCGCCAACGGTGTGGGGACCCATTTATATACTCCCCCCGGAACAGCTGTTTCGCCAGCAACGGGTACTTACTATACCTCTGGGGTCCACGCCCGAGAATGGCTTTTTAGTCCTGATTTCAATACGACACCTTACGAT
This sequence comes from Fidelibacterota bacterium, assembly GCA_018650795.1. Taxonomy (GTDB): domain Bacteria; phylum Fidelibacterota; class UBA8477; order UBA8477; family JABMPR01; genus JABMPR01. The sequence goes on along the minus strand of JABIFG010000291.1, from coordinate 10,150 downwards.
AGTATGCTGGATATTGCATATGGGTTATCGAGTTCCACAACCTGGCGTATTAATGGGAGTGAGCGATATAGGAATGTGACGATCGACTTAAATGATAGTCCTGATAGCACGCTATATGCCAATGGGAAGCTTACCTTTTCAGGCTGCACTATTACTGGCGGTGACACCACCCGGCCCGCTGTCATCGTGGCGACCATGGACATCATTGCTGAAAACAGGAATGGGGTAGAGACAACCTTCGGCGACAATGTGGTTCTTATAGCAGATGATGATATTTATTTATACGATGCCACAGAATTTGGCTTGGACTGGAGTGGCCTAAGTCCAGAAAATCGTCCGAATACGTTTAACATGATGTATGGCTTTGATTATATCGTAATTGATGACGGTGTTGAAGCCTGGAGCTCAACATTTTCAGCCGATGACATACGCGTTGATGGCAAATCTTATGGAATTGTTTACGCTCAGGATAAATTTACCATTAAAGAACCCACGAGTTATTTGGAGGGGGCTATCTTTGCCGTTAAAGTCGTAGGAGCAAATGGGGCGAACAGACTGGACAGAGGTACTATGAACTTAAATCACTATTTTAATCAGGATTTTTTCAAAACCTTTGATTACGGAGTTATAAATCAATCTTTGTTGGAATTTTAAAAGTCAATCGTGGAATTGAAGATGTGGACATTTTAGTCATAGGTGGACAACGCATGCTCAAAAAGACCAACACAACCAATGCAGTGTCCGCACAGCCAAAAACAATGCTGCAGTCCTAGCTTAGCAGCTAAATAAGGATGATCTCTAAGAAGGACAGATGGTCCTAAACCATATTTTTCATGATAAATATTTTAAAATTATAAATGATGGCGTCTAGGATAATTCGCTATATGAGTATTGATATTAAGACGACTTCGTTTACCTTATCGTTTCTATAAAGTCAACGCTGGCATTTACATAAGGGACTACAATGAAAGACTTAGCATTAATAATGGGGACTGCATCAATTTTGATCGGATTATTTTTGTTGCTTGCCCCAGACTCACTGGAGAAAATCGGTAAAAAGACCAATCGGTTTTATAATCTTGATAGTGTGGTATTCAAGAATCGGTTGATATTTGGCTTGCTACTTATGCTGGCATCATTTTTTTTAATATATGTAACCTATTTTGCATAGAAAGAGCATCCCATGGAAATTATCTCGATTATAGTCGCTGCCCTGGCCTTTATCACAGGAGCCTTATTGGTTGTTTCGCCCGGTCTATTGATCCGTGCCGGTGAGATTTTTAACCAAAGTTATGATGTTGAAAGTATGGTTTATTCAATGCGTAAGCCATTTGGTGCTGCATTTATTCTGCTCGGCCTTGTATTCATCTGGTTAACTGCCTAGGTCGCTCCTTCATTTATTAAATCCATTTCCCAACGTTTTCCTGATTGGGGATCCTCTCTGACATACAGAGGACTGAATGTCCATTTTGGAAGTGTAATTGGTATTACAATCAGTGTAATTCAATTTGGGGATAGGATGAAACCAGTTTATGAGTGGATGCTTCTAACTTCTAACCTCTAACTTCTCCCTCTGAGACAAAAATGAAAAATGCCCCGAATTTCCCGAGGCATTTTACAATTAGTACTATCTGATTCGCGGTTTAACTGGAGTTAGGCCAAGGCCTCCGTCAAAATGTCACCCACATTGTCAAGGAGTGATCCAAGTTGTGAGTAGTCCTCAGCTTTGATGTTATTGCAGATCTTAGCACCTATATCACTGAGATTCTCGAAGCCATAGCTGGTTCCTGTCCCCTTGATGTTGTGGCCAAATTTATAGACATCCTTATATAGCTTATCGCTTAGATTACTGCGTACCCCCGGTAGAGATGTGTTTAAATACTCCAAATATTCTTTTATCAGCGCTTTAAATTCAGGTGAATCCATGAAATCATCAGTCATAGTGACATTTCCCTTCTTGTCGAATAATCCGGTCTAATATAAAAATCAAAATTACAAGCATGTAATTTATTTTATCTCAAATACATGCCCGCCCAGACCAGCAAAATTTCCCTCAAGATTTTAGACCAATAAAAATAGGAGCAGATATTTACCTGTTCATGCATCTGTCTTTGTGCTTGGCTGGAGATGTATTTTATATGTTATTATCGTGATGTTGAAACGTGAGCCAAAGGAACAGGTATGCTGAAGCAATCAAGCCCGGAAAAAGCAGACAATCAGAGTGCCCCCAGCTATCCCAACCTGGAGTTCCATCTCCGCCAGGCTCTGGACCAGACCTATGCTCTCAACCTGCCCATGTTTGCCCTTGAAAGTGGCCGTTTCAAGATCGATTATCACGAATTACAGAATCTTATCCATCGCCTGGGGGAGCTTGAGCCCGAACAGGGCTTTATGGCCAGTGAGCTACATGGTATGGGTCTGCTTTCGCTACTTTCACATAAAGCGATTCGTCTGTATCGTAACCAGGTCAACCCGGCCTATATCAAAGACCTCACAGCTTTTCTTGACCAGGAAATGGGTTCAGCAGGTCTGGACGAACTACTGACTAATTATCTCGAAGCCTTACCGTCTGAAAGTTATAAATCATCCTCCATGTCTGTAAAAGAGTATCTGGTGGGTGACACACAAGCTGTTCCCAATATCCAGATCGTTGTCGAAGAGTTGTTGGTTCACATTATGGCTCTGAATAATCCAGCCTTTGAAAAATATGATATCGTTTTCAAGGAAGATTTTCATAAGGTCATTAAAACCTCTGACAAACTATTAAAGCGCATTCAAAAATGGTCGTCAGACGCGACCGGCTTTGGGAGTGATGGCAAAAATATAATTGATCTCCTGCTGGAGCCTATTCTGGCCGCACCTGATTCTATTGAAGATCAACTCAGCTTTATTCGTCAGCATTGGGGGAACTATTTAGGATCTCATTTACTGGATCTCTTAAGAGGACTGGATCACTTTGAAGAGGAAAATCGCTTTCGAGGTTTTGGTCCTGGTGAATCTCAGGTGCCCAGCTATTCGGGTGAACTTCAGGAAGGTGAGTATTACAGCGAGGACAGCGACTGGATGCCTCGGGTAGTCATGATTGCCCGTAATTCCCTGGTCTGGTTGGATCAACTATCCAAAAAATACCAACGCGACATCAAAACCTTGCACGATATTCCTGATCAAGAACTGGATCTGCTGGCACAACAGGGTTTCACTGTCCTGTGGTTGATTGGTCTCTGGAATCGTAGTAGTATTTCCAAGAAAATCAAACATTGGTGTGGAAATCCCGATGCTGAATCTTCGGCCTACTCACTCAAAGAATACAGCATAGATCCCAGTATTGGCGGCCCAGAGGCGCTGGAAAACCTTAAATCACGTGCCTGGGAAAGAGGGATTCGTCTGGCCAGTGATATGGTGCCCAATCACACTGGTTTGGACTCAGACTGGTTAAAGCAGCATCCCGATTGGTATATCAGCACCAACAACCCACCCTTTCCAGCCTACCAGTTTGATGGGGGTGACCTATCAGATGATCCGGAACTCAGCATTCACTTAGAAGACCACTATTATGATCGTAGTGATGCAGCCGTGGTGTTTAAAGCCCACGATCATCGCAGTGGCAGTACCCGTTATATATATCATGGCAACGATGGCACCTCCATGCCCTGGAATGACACAGCTCAACTCAATTATCTCAATCCAGAATTAAGAGAAGCCATTATTCAGACCATTCTGGATGTGGCCCGACAATTCAAAGTGATTCGATTTGATGCAGCCATGACCCTGGCCAAAAGACATGTCCAACGCCTGTGGTTCCCGGAGCCAGGTTCCGGTGGCGATATTCCTTCCCGAGCAGGCTTCAGTATGAGCGGAGTAGATTTTGATGCCGCCATTCCAGCTGAATTCTGGCGTGAGGTGGTAGATCGGGTGGCTACGGAGGTCCCGGATACTCTGCTACTGGCCGAAGCATTCTGGATGATGGAAAGCTATTTCGTCCGTACCTTGGGTATGCATCGTGTTTACAATAGCGCCTTTATGAATATGCTGAAGATGGAAGAAAATGGCAAATTCTTCGAGATGATTGCCAAAACCCTGGAATTTGATCCCCGAATTTTACAGCGATTTGTGAATTTCTTAAGTAATCCCGATGAAGATACAGCCATTGCCCAATTTGGGAAGGGTGACAAATATTTTGGTGCCACCGTACTCATGGTGACACTCCCTGGCTTACCAATGTTTGCCCATGCTCAAATTGAAGGATTTGAAGAGAAGTACGGCATGGAATATCGTCGTGCCTATTGGGATGAAACACCTGACGAAGATCTCATCAACAGACACAAAGACCTGATCTTCCCACTCATGAAAAAACGCTACCTCTATGCAGGCTCAGGCAATTTTAGACTATTCCCCTTTATGAATAACGATGGGCATCGAGTGGAGAGTGTCTTCGCTTACACCAATCACTCCGGCACAGAGCGCAGTCTGGTGATGGTCAATAACTCCTATAGTAGTCAATCCGGCTGGATAAAAACGTCCACACTTTTCAACACAGATCCGACGATTGATAAGCCCGAACTTGTGGCAGAGGACTTAATTATTGCCCTATCATTTGATGTGGATGATAGCTATTACGTCATATTCCAGGAACAAGTCTCCAAGCTGTGGTATATCCGTACGGTGGCAGAGATTCGTAACCAGGGTCTCTATATGGAGTTATCTGGATACGAATCTCAGATCTATCTGGGTTTTCAGCTGGTGAGTGATTCGGAAGCTATTCCCTGGTGGAATATTCATCAGGATCTGGATGGCCGGGGTATCGATGATTTTGCACCGCTGTTCCGACGAATTGAGCTGGAACCGGTCCATCACCTTTTTTGCAATATGATGACCCTGATTATTAGCGATGAGGTCCTACCCGATAGTAAATCTTTATTTATGAAATTTGCACCGCTTCTGGAGGCCATGTTGGAAATGGAAAACATTTCTCTCCTGATTGAGGATATTGAGGACTTTGCCAGGAACTTTGAGGGTTTAATAAGTCAATCCCATGCTCGCTTAACATCGATGCGACCTGAAACATTGGAACAACATCAATTTGTGGCAGCTTCCACCTATTTTGCCCGGCAAATTCATGCTGCTAACCCTGAGTCCGCTGAAAGCATGGTCGCTACATATGGACTGGAAGAGCCAATAAATAAGTGCCTGAGCACGGCACCGGTTGTGAATCTAGCTGGCCTGTTGAGCGTCCTGGAGTATGCAGATAGAGCCAGAGCGCTTCTCGCACGCGACACGCAGACGTTTTTTATTAATCTATTCAAGCATGGGGAAGTACTTGATTACCTCCAAGTGAATGAGGCGGAAGGGGTAGAATGGTTCAGTCAAGAGCGCATGGATAATTTTCTCAAGGTTTTCACCGTTCTGTATACCCGAGAACTTCCTCCAGCTGAGTCTTCCCGAATTTATCAAGCAGTTAAGAATTCAGATTTTAAGCTGAAAACCTTTCTGGAAAATCTTCTACGGGACTAAACCACAAATCTTAAACCATCTCTCGAAAAACACGAGTGATGATTATCTCTTACATTAGCAAGGATTTATTTATATTACAAGCGTCTGCCTGTTTATTGAGGTATCGTCTTACAATAAAGAAAATTCTTAGGAGGACCAAATGAAACTGAAGTATTTATGGGTTGTTACTCTATTTATGTTTATCACCACCCTCACCGGAACACCCCCTCCTGATGCCGAAGTTACAGTTGCCCCAGGATCAACTTATAATCATGACATTACCACGGATACAGGGGATATCATCGTCTACTCAGACGCCAGAGTTAAAGGAACCCTCGAATCATACTCAGGGGATATTTACGTAGAAGATGGTGGGCGAGTTGCCAAGATTATTTCTGTGAATGGCGATGTGTTTTTAGGTGAAGGAGTCACTGTTGATAATAAAATTACTATCACTAATGGGTCTCTGCGGGTAAAAGCAAATTCAACACTTAACGGAGATGTGACAACTGAATACGGGGATATCCGTATTAACGGGTCATACCTTAAGAAGAGCATAAAAACCAGACATGGGGATATCATCCTGAAAGAGAACACATACGTAAAAAAAGATATTGTGATTCTTGATCGTGGACAGGGAAATAATCTTGAACCGCTTGAAATTTACCTGGGAACAGGGGTTTACATTGATGGTAATGTCAGTGCAAGTGATACAGATGATTTAGTCGAACTCCTGATCTATGGAGCCGAAGTGGATGGCCAGATAAGTGAGGTAAATATCATCAACGGAGACGACGAGGACGACGAAGACGATGATGAAGATGACAATGATGATGAAGATAATGAGGAAGACGAATGTGGAGGTCGCCCGGCCTGGTCAGAGTCTGTTCAATACCACACCAACGATGAAGTCCACATGGATGGGACTGCATATGAAGCCAAAAAGGATTCAAAGAAGAAAGATCCCACCAATTCTAAGAATAGTAAATATTGGATAGACCTCGGGGATTGTTAATTGAACTGCAACCAGCACAACTGTCTTCCCGGGATTCGAGGGACTACAACCTGACTGGCAGGAAGATAAAACAGAAAGTCCGTGCACTTTGCAGTTTGACTTTTTTAAAGAAGTGTCCTACTTAAGACTTTCCATAATTTCAGGTAGAATGGTCAGAATCATTTTATCAGCTGCTGAATTGAGGGCTTTATTGGCAGCATTTGTGTAATTGAGGTCAATCCCTTTTACTCGTGAGAGTGAATTCTTATAAATTTCAGCGCCACTTTTCCGATCTACAACGTTCAAGCTCACATCAGCAAAGGTGGTATACATACCACTATATTCTGTGCCCCTGGTGGCAGTGGCATTCAGAGTCATTTGCCAGTCCGCATTGCGTGGATCATCCACAAAATGAAATCCTTCGACAATAAAGTGATTCTTGAGTTTGGGTTCTACCTGAAGCTGCTTCAGTACCCGACCATTAAAAGTTTCTCTGGCATCCAAATAGATAGTAGGATTACTCACATCCAGGATAATCCGGGTTGATGCAGAAGGAATGCTTAGAATGATGCCTGCTAAAACGGGTGAATCAATCGTTTTCATAAGTTGCTGAAGATCGACCCTTACTTCAAGAATCTGCAGCTTCGATGGGGCGGTGATGTTGCTAACCTGGAGAGATGCAAGGCCCTGGCTCCCAGTTTTAAGAGATTCCACCAACTCCCCTTCCCCTTTTTTGAACTGAGCCTGCAAAGGCAGACCACGTAAGGGCTGATCATCATTTCCCCGCGCGTAAATTATCAGGTTTCCTGAGATAGGTTGCCCCAGTTTAGCTGACAGGTTTGATTTATTGGGAGAAAGATCGATACTGGATAGCAACCCTTGTAAATATGTATTTACCTCATTACTTAGAATCACGCTTTGACCTTCGATATTAACTTCGAGAGCTTCATTGAGATAAGGCAGCAGGGGAATAAAGGCCTGAATCGTAGCATTATAAGCTTCTGAAAATTGATTCAGAGCGCTGGCTGCTTTGGCTTTACCGAGAAAATCAGTTGAAAGTGATAAGGCGGCTTGCCGTTTTCTGGCCTGAATTGCTGCATACTGAGCTTTGGACATTCGGTAGTAAGCATAATGATAAGTGGCATCTTGCCAGGTATCCACCAACTCATGACCTTCCAGGTCAGCCACAGCTTCAGAACGGGCAGTAGCCAGATATTCTTCCCTGGTCATGGTGCCATTTTCTATCAGGGTGGTGACGATATCGCTGGTGATTTTGACTGTGATTTGGGATGCCAGATCAGCCAGGGCCAGATCCTGGGCACTTTTTTGTGCCTCCGATCCATATTGATTCTTGGATGCCGAGCCTATCCCAAGATAGTAGTTGGGGTCAACAGGTTGCTGGATAAGCCAGCTTGGTTTGGATCCAGCTTGCATTGAATCAGGGGTGGAGTCTGGTGTATTTGAGCCACAAGCCACAATAAGCATAAGTGTGATGAGTAGTGTGAGTGTTCTGATGTATTTCATAGGAACCCCTGATTAAAATTAATTAAAGGATTGGAACCAAAAATAGTTGGTAAAAACTTGAATCAAAATAGTGATTGATTCTTGAGAACCTAATGGGAGTATTTGTGACAAATCTCAAATGCGTTATGGAGGACTAGGTTTAGAGAAATCAGCAATTATTTTTGACGCAATTAATACTGCTTGGTTTGAACTTTGCACAGGTAAATGAGTATGATGCATGTATAGTAAGTTTTCGATAGAAAATATAAGGAAATCCTAAATGCAGTTTATTGATTTGGCGAAACAGCAGAGTCTGATTAAAGATGCTCTAGATGCAAGAATTCAGGATGTTTTAGCCCATGGCAAATACATCATGGGTCCTGAAGTAAAAGAGATGGAAGCTCAGTTGGCTGAGTATGTTGGGGTTAAACATTGTGTGAGCTGTTCCTCAGGCACTGATGCCCTGCTCATGCCGCTGATGGCCTGGGATGTCGGTCCTGGAGATGCCGTATTTACGACGCCTTTCACCTTTATTGCCACTGCTGAAGTCATACAACTTCTAGGTGCTACACCTGTATTTGTGGATATTGATCCAAAAACCTATAATATATCACCAGAGCTGCTTGAGGATGCCATCAAGCAAGTGATTGAAAAGGGTGAGTTAACCCCCAAGGTAATTATACCTGTGGATCTTTTTGGTCTCCCTGCTGATTACGCTGCCATTGAGCTTATCTCAGCAAAATACGGAATCAAGGTCTTGGAAGATGCTGCTCAAGGGTTTGGAGGTCAGATAGACGGTCGCATGGCTGGCAGTTTCGGTGATGCAGCTTCAACCTCATTTTTTCCTGCCAAACCTTTAGGTTGTTATGGTGATGGTGGAGCCATTTTTACAGACGATGATGAGTTCTATGAAAAATTAGTATCAGTTCGCGTCCATGGTAAGGGTGGCGACAAGTATGATAATATTCGGATTGGTATTAATGGCCGTATGGACACCCTCCAGGCTGCCATTGTTTTGGAAAAATTCACACTCTTCCCCAATGAAGTGAAATTGCGTAATAAAGTAGCTGATCAATACAATGCTTTACTCTCAGATCGAGTAGTCGTCCCTGAAGTATCCACTGGCTATACCAGTGTGTGGGCACAGTACTCAATTTTAGCAAAGGATGCAGACGATAGAGCCAGCTTGCAGGCAAAATTAAAAGAAGCCGGTATTCCTTCTGCTGTGTATTATCCAAAACCATTGCATCAGCAGACTGCCTTTAATCATCTCGATTACAAGGATGGAGATTTTCCAGTAAGTGAGGAAATGAGCCAACGCATTTTTAGTCTGCCCATGCATCCTTACCTTGAGACTGCGGATATCGAAAAAATTTGTGAGGTTATTAACTCTTAAGAGGGGAAATGTGTGTCGAAGGATGGCGCTTATACCTGCGACTTTCAGACTTTTCGACCTTCGACAATCACAGGTCACAATACTATATTTGAGCACGAATTTTATTATTTGAGGAGTTTATGAATAACAAAGTAAAAATCTGCGTTGTGGGAGCTGGCCGCTGGGGAACCAACCACATCAAGACCTTGAAAAATCTTGGCGCTCTGGCTGGTATCGTGGAATCCCGCGAGAATCGCAGGGATGAATTGAAGACTCTATTCCCCGAAGCAACCCTCTATAATAGTGTCAGAGATGTCCCCCTGGACGATTTTGATGGTTTTACTGTGGCTACCCCTGCAGAAACCCATTTTGAGGTGGGTTCTTATCTTCTGGAACAAGGCAAACATGTATTAATTGAAAAACCCATCGCCCTGAATACCAAGGAAGCAGGTGCCCTTAAAGCCATGGCTGATAAACATAAAGTGAATCTTATGGTGGGTCATGTACTCCTGTTTCATCCTGCTATTATCAAGATCAAGGAGTTAATCGATTCGGGGAAGATTGGGAAGTTAGAGTATATCTACAGCAATCGGCTGAATCTGGGCACAGTACGTACTGAGGAAAACATCCTCTGGAGTTTTGCACCACATGATATCTCCATTTTTGAGTACTTCATTGGTTCAAACCCTGTTGAAGTAGTCAGCAGGGGAGGTGCGTTTTTAACACCTGGTATCCATGATACCACCATGACCTCCCTGACTTATCCAAACAATGTGGTTGGACATATT
>JABIFG010000290.1 GCA_018650795.1 Fidelibacterota bacterium | reverse complement strand
TGTCTCGCGTCAATTACTTTGTCCGGTTTGACGACAATTAGGATGGCCGGTTGAGTAGCTTTAAAAATCAGTTGTTACCTTGATGTTTTTTCCTGTAACTGTCGCCATCAATTTCTACTATAGTGGCATGATGGATAATTCTATCGATAGCCGCCACGGTCATTAAAGTGTCTGGAAAGATTTGATCCCAGTGGCTAAAGGGCTGGTTAGAAGTAATAATTAAGCTGCCGCTTTCATAACGGTGTGCGATAAACTCAAACAGTACCTGGGTCTCTGAGTCTGTCTTTTTAACGTAGCCAATGTCATCAATAATCAGCACACGATATTTATCCAGGCGAGTCATAAAGGTCATTAGATCCAGATCTTTTTTAGCTTGTTGTAACTGTTGTACTAAATCGGTTGCAGCCAACCATTTAACGCGTATTCCCTGTTCTATTAAGTGGTGACCTAAAGCGGCGGCAATATGTGATTTACCGACTCCAGATGGGCCAATGAGTAAGACATTATCTGCCTGTAGAGCCCACTGCGTATTGTCTTTAAGACCGATAACCGTTTGTTGTATGGATTTGGGTAACTCTTGTATTTGTAACGTTGAGAAGCTTTTACCTTTGCTTAACTTGGCTTCACGTGTCCAGTTAATGATCCGGGTTTGGTAGCGTTTGGCCACTTCCTGTTCACAGAGTTTTGACAAGTATTCACTGTGACTCCATGCCTTTTCGATGGCTTGTTGCTGATAGCTATCATAGTGCTGGTTAATGGTCGGCAGTCTGAGTGCTTTTAACATAACGGGCAAGGTATTAGACACTGGCCACCTCCATGTTTTTCCACTGTCCCTTGAGTAGTGCATCGTAACCTTCAATCGAGTGTTGCCGTACTGGAATAGCCGGTGGTGAATCGTGCTTGAGATAACGTGATTGCAATACCTTTAAGTCTGGTAGCTGTTTTACTCTGGCTTCTGCTAATAAGGATCTGCCCAGTTCACTCTCGCAGTCATAGTCATACGCAAAGCGAAGCACAGCAACCATCCATTTACAGGCATCCTTTGGCATAAACTGTTGTTCAGCTAGAGACCATAGTTGCTGATAGTCAGCATTGGGTAAAATATCATCCCTGAACTGTGAGAAGCGAAAGGCCTGTGGTTTAGCCGCAAGCGAATGAATGATATGGTGATAATTAATACGGCGTGCTCGCCCGGTTGGGTCGTTGGGATAAACTCGGTCTAACACAATACATTTTGTTTGCCCCACATAACATTCCAACCTGTCATGATACAGGTGTACTTTCAGGGTCTCGCCAATGAGTCGTGAGGGCACGGTATATAAACCACGTTTGACGCTGATGGTGCTACTGGTCGTCACTTTGGCGCTCAGTTCGGTGTAGTCCATAAAGCGATAATTAGGCAAAGGTCTCAGTGTTTGCTGCTCTTCGGCTAAGCGACCTTTGCAACGATTATTGAGTTTTTTAACAATGCCTTCAAGGAACTCACGATAAGCGCGTAAGGTTGCAAAGTCATGGCTGCCTCTTAACTTGATGCCTTGTGCTATACGATGTTTGAGTGTGCCATTGGCCGTTTCAATCGCACCATTTTCATGGCTGACTCCGAGATTATTGACTGTGGCTGTCATGCCATAGTGCTGACACAACGCTTGATAAGACTCGGTTAATTTCTGCTTCTGAGCGGTATTGATATAGGCTGCACTTAAGCTGTCCGTGCGATGCTCTTTGGGTGCCCCACCCAGGATATGTAATGCACTTTGCAATCCATCGGCTAAGGCGCTGTAGCTTTCACCACCACGAATGATATGGACATAACGCCAACCACAGTGCGCTAATCGGAACTGATACAGTAAATGTACAAACAGGTTCCCGGCAATCGTTATATCCGTATTGGGATGAGTAAAATCAGATAACCCTTGATGGCCCGCCGGTACGGACTGTCGAAAAATGACCGCTTTATCAGGGCCTTGAGTTGCACGCCAATGCTTTACTCTTCGTTGCAACGTCCTCAATAACTTCTCTGAATATTGATCAGGATATAAGTCATCCAGGTGCTCCCATAATGTCATACCCGTCAGCTCAGAATCTTGTTCCAATAAAGGTTCCAGTACACTTGACCAAACAGCTTCAAATGGGTCTTTACGTGTTTTCCAATACCGCTTTACAGAGTCAGGCTTTTCTCCTTTTTCAATCCGTCTTCCTGTGCGAATGCTGATACCTGCTTTGGCAGCTGATAGTTCTTGTGTAGTACTTTGTCGATGTTTCATATAGATATCTTCCTGCTGTTGAGTGATGTGCTTACCTGACAAGTAACTACCTCCTAAAGGATAAATAATTACTTATCTTCGTATACACTCAACCGGTCAAGATAATTGTCGTCTGACCGGACAGGTTAATTGTCGCCTAACAAAATATCTCAAAAAGTATACTTTAAGAGAATTTCACTGCGTTCCTGTTAGCATCTGTCCAGACCTGAGCTGACAGCCGGTGATCAGATGAAGCGGTCATTCAAGAACTAATATGCAGAAGGGCAGGAAGTGGCACAACTGAGACCTAATTTCAATTTACAGGAACGGCTGCTTTATCAACAGACTTGCCTGTCGCATAGACAACCATGAACGACTATAAAGATGCCCAATGGATAGCGGCCGTTCAAGCTAACCGTTTTTTGGTGCAGTGATGATCTCCATTGTGCCAGGAACGGTCGTTACTTGTGTGAAATTTTTATGTGTACCTGCTCAGCCACCCTACTTTGATAAAGGGTGAAAACTTAACGAGGGGGGGGCAAACCGATACAGTTGAAACGCCGAGGTTAAAACCTCTAATATAAAAACACATTAAAGCAACCAGAGGAAAATTTTGATGTTTTTAGTCTTGTTGGACTAGCGGGGGGCGTGAATGTCATTTATTTTCGATCTGCTTCTGATTTTTGGCAATTTCAACATAGGTATCCAAACGTGTTTCAACACGGATTAAACGGCCGTTCATATTATCTACCTTATCTTGCAGCTTCATATTTGCAGAATTTAATCGCTCGACTGAATCAGTAAGCTTCACAGTATCCTTCAAAATATTTAAAAATTCAGAGCCTAGCCCCATTATTCTTGCTCCAGCTTGTCACACAACTCATTGACATTCCTGGTTGTTTCATCTGTCATTGAGATTGCATTTTTTAAACTATTACTAACCATTGCTAACACTTCTTCTGCATCTGGAACTTCGGAAAGTAATTTGTCAAAAAATTGCTCCTTCGTGCGCTCTGGTAACTGAATAACTAAGCGACCATTGCCAGCCTGAATATCCACTTCACTTTCAACTGAGATTCCAGCAGCAGCCAGGGCTTTAGTGGATAAACGAATGGCGGAGCTATTGCCCCATTTTTGAATTTTACCGTGTAATTGCATAACAATCTCTAAGTGTAAACATTTGTATATACTACAACAGGATGAAGCGTGTATCAACATTTGTTTATACTATTAAAGTCCAATGTCTTATTTTATTCCAATGTCTTTTCTGTGCCATGAGGAGTCGTTGATGGTTGTCTCTGTGAACTACCGGTTTATGGACAAAGGGGACGTTAAGTAATTTTGAAGTTAAATGATTTCAGGAATGCATTGGGGATTTTAATGAAGGTTTCCTACAGTAAAAAATAAAGTAATATTTTTGTTATACCAATGTTTAAGGACGGTTTTTTTCAACATATTCATCGTAAATAGAGCAATAGAAAAAATCTCTACTATACTTTTCATAGTGTGCTTCACTGCCTGAAAAAAATAACGCCAGCACGAAAACGATAACCAATGAAATTGAGATAAAAAAGAACCTGGCTCTCTATATGACAATGTATATCACTGTTTTATGTCTGTTTAGGAACATCCTCCTGATGCTAAAGGTAGCATGAAAAAAACAACATCCATCATCATTAGTCTCATTGCCCTATTGCTGGTAGGCATATATTTTCTACAAATGCCTACTTTAAGCAAAACAGTTGTGGAACAAAAAAAAGAGCTTCTTGTTTTTTGTGGCATTACCATGATTCAACCTATGTCTGAAATAGCCGCTATCATAGAAAGTCAGGAGAATGTAAAGATATCATTGATTAAAGGTGGTTCTGGAAACCTGCTTAATTCAATCAAGTTCAATAAGGTCGGTGATCTTTATCTGCCTGGATCAGCATCTTATATTAAGCAGGCTAAAGCGGAGGGATTGATCACTGAATCGGTGCATGTAGGTTTTAATAAAGCGGCCATGATGGTGCAAAAAGGTAATCCACTGGCGATTAAAAAGGATTTAAATGAACTAAAAGATAAAAACTATTACGTTGTAATAGGTAACCCTGATAGCGGCAGTATCGGCAAGGAGACTAAAAAAATACTGGCTTCCGCTGGAATTTATAATGATGTACTTAAAAACATTCATGAAATGACGACAGACTCAAAACGCCTGGTCGAAGTATTGAAAAATGAAGAAGCAGATCTGGTTATAAACTGGTACGCAACCTCGGTTTGGGATCAAAATAGTGAATTTATCGATACACTGAGTATCGATGATAAATTTGCACAAAAAAAGCGACTTGTTCTTGGATTACTGAGCAGTTCCAGATACCCGGAAATCGCCAGAAAATTTATGGCCTATGCTGCATCACAAAAGGGTCAAAGAATATTTGATAAATATGGACTGTTTAGTATTGAAAAATGATCAATCTTTATGCCATCTTTTAGCGAAAAACCGATCCAACGCCAAATAATAATACTTATACTGTCCCTGATCGGTATTTTGTCGGTGCTTTTTATTGTGCACTCCAGCTTTGCTGAAAACAAAAAACGATATAAAGAACAATTGGATAATCAGGTTGCAAGACAGGATATCGGCATTGCAATTTATCAACAACTATCCGCCACCGAAGTTTTGATATATAAACTCAATCTTATGGATCATCCCCGTGAGTTGATAATAATCAAAAAGCGAATAGATGCAAACCTGCAAATAGTTAAAAATGGACTCGATGTATTACAAAAAGGAGGGACTTTCGAGCATAAAATAGAGACAAACATTCCAGGTAAAGATGCTTTGCAATTGCAGGCGAACTACAAAAAACCGCAACAGGAAGGTTATGTGCTTGAAGTACTGGAATTAGGATCTGCTATCTTTAATTTAGAATTGCAAGCACAGCTGTTGATCGAACTGGCCGGATTACGCATGGAACAGGATGAGCAACAGTGGAAAAACACGAATACGCATATACAAAATCTGTTGAAGGCAATAGACACTATTCTACTTCGTTCACAGGAGAATGCCGCGGGAATTCTGTTTGACAGTCAGCAAAAGATGAAATCCTTATCCCTACAAATCGATCAGGCTGAAAAGAATCATAACAACTTCAGACTACCTTTAGTTGGCCTGGCTCTATTTCTTTCTACCTATTCTATTTTTATCACACTTTTGCGTATAAAAAAGGCCATACAGGAACGCAAACAAGCCGAAGAAAGCCTGCAAATGTTACTGGATACAACTGTAGAAGGTATCTACGGGGTTGACCTCAAAGGAGTGACAACTTTCGTTAATCCTGCCGCTTCAAAAATGCTTGGTTACACAGCTGAGGAACTCATCGGCAGAGAGAATCATACTTTGATTCATCATACCCACAGTAATGGGACTGCTTACCCTGCCACAAAATGCCGCATACTCAAAGTTTTACAGGGCGGAACCTTGCAGGCAGTAGATGACGAAATGTTCTGGCGTAAAAATGGCGAATCTTTTCCCGTAGAGTATTCCAGTACTGCTATAAAGCGAAACGGTGAAATTGTTGGAGCAGTGGTAAATTTTCACGACATTAGCCAACGTAAACAGGCCGAAAAAAAAATTCACACCCTTTCCCAGGCTGTTGAACAAAGCCCCGTATCGGTCATACTGACGGATATCAATGGAAATATTGAATACGTCAATAGTGCCTTCGAAAGATCCACCGGTTATAGCGCTGAGGAAGTTAATGGTAAGAACCCTGGGTTGTTGAAATCAGGTAATACACCAAAATCTCATTATCAGGAACTGTGGAAAACTATCAACTCAGGTCAATTGTGGCAGGGTGAACTACAAAATCGTAGAAAGAATGGTGAAGTTTTTTTAGAACATGCTTCGATCGCCCCGATAATTGATAAAAGTGGAAAAATGACTCACTTTTTAGCCGTCAAAGAGGATATTACCCTGCAAAAACAGCAGGAAGATAAAATTATCCATCAAGCCAACTACGATAGCCTCACCGATCTACCAAATCGCTTTCTAGCTCAGGACCGTCTGTCACAACTCATAAAAGATGCTCAACGCGACAAAAAACATGCTGCTTTATTGTTCCTGGATCTTGACGACTTTAAAAAAATCAATGACACAATGAGCCATGAAGTAGGCGATAAACTATTGGTACAAGCGGCCAGGCGTTTACGTGATTCAGTGCGTGACGGTGATACGGTAAGCCGTCTTGGAGGTGATGAATTTATAGTCCTGATGGGGAATATAAGTACTGTGGAAGATACTTATCCGGTAGCACAAAAATTGCTCGAAAGTTTTAATGCTGCTTTTCTGCTGGATAATCGAGAGCTTACCGTGACGGTCAGTATTGGAGTTGCAATTTACCCTGATGATGGCAAGACTCCTGCTGAACTTCTGCGAAATGCCGATACTGCTTTGTACAAGTCGAAAGCTGAAGGCCGGAACACTTATAACTACTTCACAAATACAATGAACCAGGGGATCTCACGACGACTGCAGCTAGAAGAACAGCTATATGGTGCGTTAGATCGCAATGAGTTCCAGCTTTTTTACCAACCCCTGGTAGATGTTCGCAGTAACACAATAGTGGCTGCCGAAGCCTTGTTACGCTGGAATAATGAAATTCTGGGCAATGTCTCACCAGATGAATTTATTCCGGTTACAGAGCAAACCGGGCAGATAGTATCAATCGGACAGTATGTACTTAACGAAGCATTGGCGATGACTGCAAAATGGCAGCTGATAAATCCTGACTTCAAAATCGCTATAAATGTTTCTCCCCGTCAGTTTCGTGAACCCGAGCTTTTACAACAGATTACAGATGCCTTACAACAGTCGGGTGTAAGCAGTAAATGCCTTGAGTTGGAAATTACAGAAGGTGTATTGATGAGCGGTTATAACTATATTTCAGAAACCCTATCTTCATTGAGTAAAATGGGTATTGGTATAGCCCTGGATGATTTTGGTACGGGTTACTCTTCACTGAGTTACCTGCGTAGTTATCCCTTTAGTATCCTGAAGATCGACCGTAGCTTTATTAATGATATTACGATCGATACAGCCGACAGAGAGCTAGTAAATGCTGCAATTGCCATGGCACACAGCCTGGGTTTAAATGTGGTTGCCGAGGGAGTTGAGACAGAGGAACAGTTGGCACATCTAGTGTTACAGGGTTGTGATATTGCCCAGGGATACCTGTTCAGTAAACCAATAAGTAGCAACGAGATAAGCCGCATGATTAGATCAAAAAAATTACCAGCTTCCAATCCTTAACAGGAAAATACAAAATAAGCTGTGAATCACCTCTGGATTCTCGTAGGATCTATTTCTTGAGAGGACAGACCAATGAGTAAAATAAGTAGATAATTCCCAGAGTTGCGTTAGAGAGCTGTTCACCAGATTAATTACAGTGACCGGGGTACAAGTATCTATCAATCCCCATACTGAACGTTTAGTGGGTATAGGCATTGAGTCTTCTGTGGGCAGTGCCGGTGATTCTTATTACAATTTGTTGGCTGAAACAATAAATGAATTATTTAAAACTGAGATTATCCGCTACCCACAACATGGGCAATGGAAGGCAGTGGATGATGTGGAATATGCCATCGTGAAGTGGGTTGACTGGTTTAACAACCGATGGCTACTGGAGTCAAGTATTTGAATTATGATTACAAGTGGTTTTAGCATTTACGCTATGACCGATATCGCCACGAAGTAGCCGATTCAAGTAATCACAAGAAGGTGATAGCCTAGCTCTCCCAGTTAAATATTTAGTTATTGTATGGACAGACCTGTATCAACAGACCCAGATCTGAAACACAATACTATGGTTATCATAAATCAGCTACAGAACTCATAAGAATGTAATTCTTCAATGTCCGCAAATGATGATTTGCAAATAAATTATTCATTTTGTAACTGGCTATTCATTTGAAATTGACGATGTCTTTATTTTTATCAATTCTTTTTCACATGCATTTATTTCTTTACTTTGCCTATCTTTAATTTTCTTCAGGACTTCATTTTCTCGTTTATAGAAGTCTGCTTCAGCCTCATAAATACCAATCTGAGATAGTGCGTTATCTCTTTCTTTCTTTAAGGCATCCAGCTGTTGCCTTAGTTCTCTGTTAGTGGTTCTTAATGTCTTTTGTCTTGATACTCCAACAGGTCCAAGTTCAATGTTTTCACGTATTTTTTGATTATGCTCATTAATGACTTCACGGATATGGCTATTCCAGGGACTATTTAAAGCAACGTTACTTTTTAGGCCTGCACCAGACCAGACTTCTTTAAAAGTCCATGTTGCATCGGGCTTATCTTT